>JASHPR010000241.1 GCA_030038015.1 Streptosporangiaceae bacterium | reverse complement strand
GTGACCGCCGACGAGGCGACGCTGGCCATCGCGGCCGGCGCGCACGTTCTCATGGTGTCAGGGGAGATCACGCTTCCGCACGTCACCGCCCATGCCCACCTGGCCGCCCAGGACATGACGCGGGGCAGGTTCGCCCGGTTCTTCTGGTCCGGCCTCGTGCTCGCCGCCGCCGCGGTCGCCGCGCCCTGGATCGGGGTCGCCGCGGCGCCGCTTGCGCTGCTCGGCCTGCTCGGCCACGAGCATGCCTACGTGCAGGCGGGCCAGTCCGTTCCGCTCGCATAGCCAGGGTGGCAGCCATGCCGGCCGGAAACACCAGCCTGGAGGCCCCTCGCGGCGCGGGTATCCGGCGCCGGTTGAAGATCGTGGCGAGCGGGATGCGGCAGTGCCTGACCGCCGGCGATGCGGCGGAGATGACCGAGGAGCAGATGGAGAAGCTGTTCCTGAGCCTGGCTTAGCGGAAGAAGGCATGCCGGTGGAGTACGCGATGACCATCCGCACCGCGGCCTCGTTCACGGAGGCTAACGCGAGAATCCGTCTGGCGCTGATGGCTCAGGGCTTCGTGGTGCTGACCGAGATCGACGTTCAGTCGACGCTGCGCCGGCTGCGGGCGGCCCTGGACACGCTCCCGCCCGGGCGCTAGCCGGCCGGAGCCGCATCCGGTGCGCCGGCCTGGGCCCGCCGCAGCGTCCCCGGCACCCAGGAATGGTTACGACCCGGCGGTTGTATATGCCCATAGGGGTATCGAGAGGCGCGCCGATCACCAGGAGGTGCGTGATGAGGTCACATAGTGTCATTAATGCCCGTTCCGGGCAGAGGCATCAGTACGTGCGCACGAGCTGCGGGCGGGAGCTGACGGTGGGCAGGCTCGCGCTGGGGGATGACCGGCACCCTGCAGAGCGGATCTTCGTCGACCTGGGAGACTGCCCCGGCTGTGACGGGACGGAGTGGGCCGGCCTGACGGTGGCCGAGGCACGGCGGGTTGCCCAGGCGCTGCTGTCCCAGGCCGCGGCGGCCGAGCAGGAGAGCGGGGCGCAGGCCGGCCCCGCCGGGCAGGTCGCCGTCCGTCACGTCGCCGGTGATGCCTACGCGATCAGCGTGCGGGGGCACGCCGTGCTCGTCGATCAGCCAGCGGCCGGCGGAGGGCAGGACGCCGCGGCGACCCCGGCCGAACTGCTGGTCGGCTCGCTCGCGTCGTGCGTCGCGTTCTATGCGGGCCGGTACCTGGCGCGGCACGGCCTGGACCGCTCCGGACTCGCCGTCACGGCCGAGTTCACGATGGCCACGGACCGGCCTGCCCGCGTCAGCGACGTGCGGCTCCGGATCAGCGTGCCGGGAGGGATCCCGGCTCAGCGCAGGGACGCCCTGCTCGCGGTGGCGTCCCACTGCACGGTCCACAACACGCTGCGCCAGCAGCCCGGCGTCAGCATCGAGCTCGGCTGAACCCCGCCCTCGGGGGGTCACGGCGGGACGCTCAGAATCATCCTGGAGACGGTATCAGCACGGCCGGGTCCGGCCGGCCTGGCTGAACCGGCGCCCCCAGTCGCGGACCCGGCCGGCCAGCTCGGGCGGGCGGAGCACCTCGAAGTCCGCGCCGACCGCGCCCAGTGCCATCGTGGGCCAGTCCAGTGAGTCCGCGGTCATCCGCACCCGGCAGCGCGCGGCGCCCGCCTCCTCGACCGTGGACCACCGGCCGATCCGTTCGCGCACGGCCGCTGCCGGGGCGTCGACCAGGACCTCGACCTCGTAGGCGGCGAGCGCGCTGCCGATGCCCGCGCGGACGAAGGCCGCGGCGTCCGCGGCGGGCAGCTCGCGTGGCCGGAACCGGGCGCCCGTGCCCCGCGGCCCGGCGAGGCGGTCGATCCGGTAGCTGCGCCAGTCCTTGCGGTCGAGGTCATAGCCGACCAGGTACCAGCGGCGGCCCAGCGAGACCAGCCGATGCGGCTCGACGTGCCGGGCGGAGCGGCGGCCGTCGGCCGCCGTGTAGCGGAAGCGGAGCCGCTCGCTGTCCCGGCAGGCAACCGCGACGCCGGTGAGGACGCCCGGGTCCACGGCCGTCCGGGTGGCGCCGCCCCAGCTCGCCGGCACGGTCATCGCCTGCAGCGCCTCCACCCGGCGCCGCAGCCGGCCCGGCATCACCTGTACCACCTTGGCCAGCGCGCGCACCGAGGATTCCGCGATGCCCTCGACCGCGCTCTCCGCGGCCGCCTGCAGGCCAACGGCGAGCGCGACGGCCTCCTCGTCATCGACGACCAGGGGCGGCAGCGCGGCGCCGGCCGTGAGCTGGTAGCCGCCGCCGGCGCCGCGCTGCGCCTGCACCGGGTAGCCGAGCTCGCGCAGCCGGCCGATGTCCCGGCGCAGGGTCCGCGGTGACACCTGCAGCCGCCCGGCCAGGTCCGCGCCCGGCCAGTACCGGTGGGTCTGCAGCAGGGACAGCAGCCGCAGCATCCGCGTGCTGGTGTTCGCCATGTTTCCATCGTCACATCATTGAGGCCGGAAAGTGGCCGCTATCGGCCCTAGCGTGGGTGAGGGAGACCAAGGAAACGGCGAAAGGCGGAGACCATGACCACACCCACCAGCGGCACGGGCACGGCAGCCGGCACCCGGGCCGGCGCGCCGCCGGCCGGCGAGCGCGCCGACCTGCTGGCGGCGCTGGCCGCGCACCGGCAGTTCCTGCGCTTCACCACCCGCGGCCTCACCGACGAGCAGGCCAGGGAGCGCACCACCGTGAGCGAGCTGTGCCTCGGCGGCCTGATCAAGCACGTCGCGGCCGTCGAGCAGGGCTGGGCGGACTTCATCACGCACGGCCCGTCGGCACTCGGCGGGTTCTCGGAGATGACCGAGGAAGACTGGGCACGGCGGGCCGACCAGTTCCGGCTGCTGCCCGGTGAGACGCTGGCCGGGGTGCTCGCCGGCTACGCCGAGGTCGCCCGCCGCACCGACGACCTGGTCGCCGGCCTGCCCGACCTGGACGCG
>JASHPR010000240.1 GCA_030038015.1 Streptosporangiaceae bacterium | reverse complement strand
GCCTGGGGCTGTTGCTGCTTGGCCTGCTCTTCCTCGTCCGGGTGCAGGTTCGTGACCTCGGCCTTCAGGATGCGCATGGACCTGCCCAGCGAACGGGCGGCGTCCGGCATCTTCTTCGATCCGAACAGTACAATCAGGACAACCGCGACGATCAGTACTTTCCACGGGCTGTCGAACAAGTCGCCAATCATGTCAGTCCCCATTCAGCGGGAAGCGCGTCCCCGCGCCTTGGGTCGCTTGCCACCGAAAGTCTACACAAGACGGCCAGGGACAGCACCGCTCAGGCGTACTGGGCCAGCGCGGCGGCGGCATCCTCACGGATCTCGGCCGCCAGGTCCGGCGGGGAGGTCACCTTCCCGTCCTCGCCGAGCCGCAGCGCCAGCCGCCGGACCATCCGGGTATCGGGCGTTCGCAGCCCGACCCGCAGCCGGCCGTCGCCGAGGTCGGTGACCCGCTCGCACGGGAAGTACTCGGCGACCCAGCGGCCCGCGGCGGACAGCTCCAGCTCCACCTCGACGTCATCTGGTGACGGCTGGAACAGCCCCTGGTCCACATCCCTGGGCTCGGCCCGGGCCGGCACCGCGGCCGGCTCGTCCAGCACGGTCAGGCCGAGCACCCGGTCCAGCCGGAACAGGCGCACCGCCTCCGCGCGCAGGCACCAGCCCTCCAGGTACGTCCTGCCCTCCACGACCAGCAGCCGCATCGGGTCTACGTCCCGCTCGGTGGCCTCGTCACGGCCCGGGACGTAATAGGACAGGTGCAGCCGCCTGCCCCGGTCGATCGCGTCCCGCACCTGCGCGGCGGCGCTGCGGGTGCCGCGGTCGTCGAGCTGCACCGCGACCTGCGCGCTCACCGCGCCCGCCGCGCCGGCGGCCGCCTCCAGCTTGGCGATTGTCCTGCTGAGCGCCGACCGCTCCTCCAGGCCGGGCAGCTCGGCGAGCATCCGCAGCGCGACGAGCAGCGCGCTCGCCTCGTCCACGCCGAGCCGGAGCGGGCGGTCGATCGACTCGGCCTCGCTGACCACGATCTCCCCGCCCTCGTAGGACAGGTCAATCGGGCAGTAAGGGTCGGGCGAGCGGAGCTCGACGCACCACAGCATGTTCAGGTCGTCGACGAGATCGCGCTCGCTGATCCCGAACGCCGCGGCGGTGTCGGCCAGCCCGACAACCTTCCTGCTCATCACGTACGGGACCAGGGCGAGCAGACGCTGCAGCCGGTCCGTGGCCGGCATCGCCCTGGGGGGCGCTCCCGGCCGCTGGCCGGATGCCGCTGTGCCCGTCATGCCAGCACCCCCTTCAGCCGCCCGATCACCGCTTCGCGCAGGTCGGCAGGCTCGACCACGACCACGTCCGCGCCGAACGAGGCCAGATGCTCGCCGTGCCAGCCCACGTCGGTGAACGGAATCTCGACCAGGTCCCATCCCGGCCTGGCTGGGTCCGGCCTGACCGAGCCGGCCCCCCGCCGGAGCCCGTAGCCCGCGCCGTGCCGGACCTGCAGCACGGCCGTGCGCCGGACCTGCGGCGCGGTGTCCCATTCCCGGACGAGTTCCCGCACGTCGGTGCCTGCCGGGACGGTGACCGTGCCCGCGCGCCCTGCGAACGCCACCGGCCCGTCGATGCGGCTGAGCCGGAACACCCGGGTCTCGCCGCGGTCGGTGTCCAGGCCGGCCACGTACCACCGGCCGTACCGGTTCACCACCCCCCACGGCTCGAGGTGGCGCTGCTGAGCCGTGCTCCGGCCGGCTCCGCGGTGCCGGAACGAGACCGGGCGGCGGTCCCGGACCGCCTCCCACAGCGGGCCGAACGCCGCCTCGCCGGTCTGCAGCCGCGGCTCGATGCCCGGCTGCGTGGTCTCCTCGGCGTCGATCCCGGCGGCCCGCAGCTTCAGCAGGGCGCCCGCCGCCGCCCCGGCCAGCTCGGCGCGGCGCCAGACCCGCGCGGCCAGGCCGAGCACCGCGGCCTCATCGGGCTCCAGCCGGATCTCGGGCAGGCCGTAGGCCTGGCGCGGGATCCGGTACCCCGGCTCCTCGTCCGGCGTCGCCGCGACCCCGGTCTCCAGCGGGATCCCCAGCTCACGCAGTTCGTCCTTGTCCCGCTCGAACATGCGCTTGAAGGCGTCGAACGACTCCGGGTAGCCGGGCACCGCGTCCCTGATCTGGGACGCGGTGAGGTACTTGCGGGCCGAGAGCAGGCAGACGACCAAGCTCAGGAGCCGTTCCGTCTTCCGCCGTGACATTCAGAATCCCTTTCCCCGCACTGACCGTACCCTGCCGTGGCGCCGCCGGGGCGCACTGACGCCGTTTCCGCCGGGCGGGAGCGCCCGTCCACTACCCTGCCCTCGTGATCAGGTGGCGCAGCGGCGTGGTGTCCGGCCTGCGGCGGGCGTGGAGCGGCGCGGCCGAGCTCGAGGTGACCGTCGACGGGGCGCCGGTCAGGGCGCTCGCCTACCCGGAGCTCACCGGCCTGCCGCAGCCAGGCGACCGGGTCCTGCTCAACGCCGGCGCCCTGGAGATGGGGCTGGGCACGGGCGGGTACGCGCTGGTGGTCGCGGTGCCCGACCGCCTGCCCGCGGATCACGACGGCCCCGGCCACCTGGTCAAGGCGCGGTACACGCCGCTGCAGGCGACCGTGCTCGGCGCGGACGAGCAGGGCTCGCCGCACCACGAGATCCTGCGCGAGGCCGACGACCTGGCTGGCCTCCCGGTTGTGGTGGCCGACCTGCACTCGGCTCTGCCCGCCGTGCTCGCCGGCTACCGTGCCGAGCGCGTGCCGCGGGGGGCGGTCTACGTCATGCTCGACGGGGGCGCGCTCCCGGCCTGGTTCTCCCGCACCGCCGCCGGGCTGCGCGACGCGGGCTGGCTGGCCGCCACCGTCACCGTGGGCCAGGCGTTCGGCGGGGACCTGGAGACGGTCACGCTGCACAGCGGTCTGCTGGCCGCGCGGCAGGTGCTTGGCGCCGACCTGGTCGTGGTGTCCCAGGGGCCCGGCAACCTGGGCACCGGCACCAGGTGGGGCTTCTCCGGCGTGGCCGCCGGCGAGGCGGTCAACGCCGTCGCCGTGCTCGGCGGCAGGCCGGTGGCCTCGCTGCGGATCAGCGAGGCCGACCCGCGGGAGCGGCATCGCGGCATCTCGCACCACAGCCTGACCAGCTACGGCAGGGTCGCCCTGGCACGCGCCGACGTCGTGCTTCCCGACCTGCCGGGCGAGTTCGGCGCCCGGGTTACCGCGGCCGCGGCGCCGCTGGGGGCCAGGCATAACCTGGTGCGGGTGAGCGTCGCCGGGCTGGCCGACGTGCTGAGGACCTGCCCGGTGCCGCTGTCCACCATGGGGCGCGGGCTGGACGACGATCCCGCCTACTTCCTGGCCGCGGCCGCCGCAGGGCGCCATGCCGCGGCGCTTGCCGGACGGGGCGCCGCGGGGCCGTGAACCCACGCGCCTCTCCGGGAGAGGGCACAGACGAAAGGCGAGGCTGATGGGATTCTCGGCGAAGGCACGGCGGCTGCCTGGGCGGCTGACGGCCGGGGCGTTCGTGCTCAACTCCGGCCTGAGCAAGTGGAACGCCGACGAGGAGACGGCCGGCAGGCTGCACGGCATGGCGGCCGGCGTCTACCCGTTCCTGGGCAGGCTGAAGCCGAAGGACTTCGCGCGGCTGCTCTCGGCCGGCGAGATCGCGATCGGCGCTGCCCTGCTGCTGCCCGCCGTGCCCGCCGCCCTGGCCGGAGCGAGCCTGACCGCGTTCTCCGCCGGGCTGCTCGGCCTGTACGCGCGCACCCCCGGCATGACCAAGGAAGACGGCATCCGGCCCAGCCAGCAGGGCATCGCGCTCGCCAAGGACGTGTGGCTGCTCGGCATCGGCACCGGGCTCACCATCGACGCGCTCACCGACCGGTCCTGACGCAGGCCTGCGGCGCGGCGGCGCGGCCCGCGCCGGTCAGCCCGAGTTGCCGTTGACGGCGTCCAGGACGTCGACCACGAACACGAGCGTGTCGGTCCCCTCGATGCCGGCAGCGGACTCGCCGGCCGACCCGTAGCCGTCCTTCGGCGGGACCACCAGCATCACCCGGCTGCCCACCGGCACGCCGAGCAGGCCCTTGTCCCACGCCGGGATGATCTGCTCCGGTGAGGCATCGATCTCAAAGCCGAACGGCGCGCCGCGGGACCAGGAGGAGTCGAAGACCGCGCGGGTGCGCCAGATGAGGCCGACGTACTGGGTGACGACCTCCTGGCCCTTGGTGACCGGTGGCCCGGTCCCCTTGATCAGGGTCGTGACCACCAGGTTGCTGGGCGGCGCCGTCGCCGGGATCGTGACCTTCGGGGCCTGGCCGGCCACGGACGTCACCGTGGGCAGGCTGCCTCCCCCGTCGGAGACGTGCGTGCCCGATGCCGACGCGGTCGCGCTGTATGACTTGATCATGTCCACGACGAACACGAGCGTGTCGGACCCGGTCACGCCGACCTCGGAGTTGCCGTTCGCGCCGTAGCCGTACTTGGGCGGCAGCACCGCGAGCACCCGGCTGCCCATCTTCTTGCCTTGCAGGGCGGTCTCCAGGCCGGGCAGCAGCGTGCCCGACAGCACCTGCGGGGTGGCCGTGTACGTGCTGAGCACGAGCCTGTGCGCGGTGCCGCTCCAGATGTAGACCACGTAGTTGCTGAGGAACGCCTCGGTGCTGGTCAGCGCCGGCCCGCTGCCCTGGATCTCGGTCTTGATGTACAGGTTGCCGCCGGCCTTCTCGGCCGGGATCTTGACGGTCGGTGCCTTCCCGAACCCCCCGGTCGCCGTGACCGATGAATTGGGGCTCGGCGGCGGTGATGATGACGAGCCGCAGCCGACCATCGCGAGGGCGGCGATCAGGGGCAGCAACAGCGCAGCGGCAGTGCGTCGCATGGCAATCCTCGTTGTCGGGTCATGAGCGCAGCCAGCCTACCCGCCCTCGCTCAGGCTGAAGCGCACGGCGAGGGTTCTGCGGATCTGGCGATCAGGCGAGCACGCCGCGGCCGAGCAGGTTCCAGATGTCGGCCACCGGCTGCCGCGGCGATAGGCCGCGGTACTCGGGGTGCGGCGCGCCGATGACCAGAAGGTCCGCCCGGGTGAGCACCTCATCAAGCGGCAGCAGCACGGGATCGGCGCTGACCAGGGGATCGGTGCAGAGCACGGCGCCTGCCCGGTTCGCCAGCAGCTGCCGCAGCCGGTACGCAAGGCTGCAGCGGATGTCATCCGTGCCCGCCCGGAACGCCATGCCCAGGATGCCGACCGTCAGCGGGCGCAGGTCGTAACGGTGCTCGAGCTGCCCGACCAGGTACCCGGGCAGGCTCTCGTTCACGGCCACGGCAGCCTGCCCGAGCGGGAAGCCCGCACTGGCCGCTGCCAGCCGCATCATGTCCCCGAGCAGCCAGGGCCCGGCGGCGAAGCCGGCCGGCGGCAGGCTGGCGCCGCCGGGATCGGCCAGGGCGAGGCAGCGGCGGATCCGCTCGAAGTCGAGGCCGCGGTCGCTCGCCATCATGTACATCTGGTTGGCAGCGGCAGCGCTGAGGTAGCGCCACACGTTCGCGAACAGCCTGGCCAGCTCGGCTTCTTCGGGCGGCATGGGCAGCAGCGTGGGCGTCAGCATCCGCAGCAGCCGCCCGGCGCGCTCCATGCCGCGCGCGGTGCGGCTGGCCACGACCTGGGGGGCCCCGGCCAGGCCGGCCATGGCCGGTTCCCCGGCGCCGTGATCCGGGCAGAACGCCACGTCCATGTCCAGGCCGCGCTCGGCCACCATCTTCTCGAGCTGGGCCGTGCTGCCGGGGGCGACGCCGCTGCGCACGATGAGGACCTGGCCGTCGCGGAACTGGCCGGCGCACCCGGCGAGCGCGCGGGCCATGGCATCCGGGCCCGACGATGCCCAGGTGCCGTCGCCGGCGGGCATCGTGACGACCACGTGCTCGGCGGTGCTCACGATCCGGGGGTCCGCCGAGGCCACCAGCCGCCCGGCGGCGATCACGCGCCCCAGCAGCGCGCCGGCGCCCGGTGCGGCGAACGGCATCCGCGCCGCGCTGACCGCGGCGAC
>JASHPR010000239.1 GCA_030038015.1 Streptosporangiaceae bacterium | reverse complement strand
GTGCGGCCACGGCGGCCGCCTCCTCCAGTTCGAGCGCGAGCTCCGAGTCGGCCGTGCCGGCCGCGGCCACCCGGTGCCCGAGCGATTCGCCGCCCTCGGTCATCGCCGCCGCCCACCGGTGCAGCGAACGTCGCCTGGCCGTGCCGATGTCGCCGTAGACGGCAAGGCGGATCAGCTCGTGCGTGAAGCACAGCCCGCGCCGGCCAGGCTGGGCGACCAGGAATCCCGCCGCCACCGCCTGGTCGAGCGCCCCGTCGGGCTGCGGCACCCCGGCCAGGGCCGCCACGTCCGCCAGGGCGCAGTCGTCGCCGAGCACCGAGGCCGCGATCACCAGGTCCCGCGCGGCCGCGGGCAAAGCGTGCAGCTTGGGCAGGATGACCGCGGCCAGCGACGCCGGGAGGTACAGGCCGTCGTCGGTGCCCTCGAGCACGTGGTCAGGAAGTTCGGTGAGCATGGCCCGGGCGAACAGGGGGTTGCCCCGGCTGTGATCGGCGACGCGCCGCAGCGCACGGCCGGACAGCCCGCCGTGTGGCAGCCCCCGGCCGAGCGCCGTCGCCAGGCCGGCCAGCTCGGCCGCGCCGAGCCTGGGCAGTGCCAGCCTGCTGCACCGGCGGTCCCCGGCCAGCAGCCTGGCCCAGCCCTCGCCGAGCCGGCGCAGGTGATGAGGCCGGCCCGATCCGAGGATGAGCACCTTCTCGCTGGCCAGCCTGCGGCAGGCGAACAGCAGGGCACGGGCCGAGGGCTGGTCGGCCCACTGCAGGTCCTCGGTCACCACGACCAGCCCGGCGGCGGCCGACCTGGCGGCGAACAGGGCGAGCAGTTCCTCCCCCACCGACAGCGGATCGGCGCCGGCGGCCGGGCCGCCGGCGAGCAGCGGGAAGCCGGCCGGCAGGTCCCGCCCGGCCTGGCGGGCGAGCTGGCGAACCATCCCCCACGGCAGCTCCTGCTCGGAGGCCTCGCCGCTGGCCGCCATCGCGGGGACGCCGGCGTGCCTGGCCAGGAACTCGGCGATCAGGGACGACTTGCCCAGGCCGGCCTCGCCTTCGACGACCGCGATCCGCGGCTGGCCGGCGGTGGCCTCGGCCAGCAGGCTGGTGAGCCTGGCGAGCTCGCGATCCCGGCCGACCAGCACCGGGCCGGCCGGCGCTCCCGGGACCGGGCCATCGTCCCGCCAGGCGGTCAGGTCATCGGGCCAGCAGGCGCAGCGGTCGAGCCAGCCGGCGGGATCCGGGCCGGCATCGATGGCGGTGCCGGTGAGCGGGAAGGTCACGGGGTCCTCCGAAATCGGGCGGCGCGGCGGCTGGCCGGCTGCGGCTTGCTAGATCCGCCTGACCAGCGACTGCCACGCGGCGGCCAGCACGGGATCGGCGTTGATGGCGGCGGCGAGCCTGGCCGGGTCGAGCACGAGCACCCGGGACCGGGTCTCGAGCCGGACGGTCACGCCGGTGAGCGGGAGCGGGCGGCCGTCGGAGGCAAGCTCCCCGACGAACGCCCCGCGCTCCAGGCTGCGCAGCCTGCACCCGTCCCGCTCGACCGTTGCCGTCCCTTCGATGATCAGGAAGCACTGGCGCCCGGGCCGCCTCTCGTCGGCCAGACGGCTGCCGGCCGGCAGCAGCGCCTCGTCCCCGGTCAGTTCCGCCAGGCCAGCCAGGCGGTCGTCGGCTGGTGGCTGCGGCCCGCTGCTCATCCTGCAGTTGTGCCTGACGGCCGTTACAAGATGGTGACAAGCTGTCGGTTGCGGCGTCCTACACGGAGGGGGACCGAGCGGCGATGGGCCAGCCTGCCGGGCCGACCCCGCTGCCTCAGAAGCTGGGCATCGGGGAGACAGACGCGGTCGCGCTGATCGGGGCGCCGGAGTGGCTGGAGGACCTGATCGCCGCGATTCCCTCCGTCGCCCAGGTGCACACGGATCTGGACGGAGACGCCCTGTTCGACGTCATCGTCGTGTTCGTGTCCTGGCGGGCGGAACTGGAGGCGGAACTCGGCAGGCTGCGCGACCGGATGGCGCCCGCCTGCGCGCTGTGGGTGGCATGGCCGAAGAAGACGTCCAGCGTCCCCACCGACATGAGCGACAACGTGGTGCGCGAGGTCGCCCTGCCCACAGGCCTGGTCGACAACAAGGTCTGCGCGATCGACGAGACCTGGTCTGCGCTCCGCCTGGTGATCAGGCGGGAGAACCGGTAGCGGGGCGGCTCAGTAGTCGAGCAGGCGCTCGCCCTCGAACACGCCGAGGTCCTCCCGGTACAGCTCGAGCCCGACGCCGTTCGGGTCGCGGAAGTACATGCTGTCGTCCGCGCCCCGGTCCGGGCCCAGGTACTCGATGCCGGCCTGCTCCAGCTTCTTCCTGGCCGCCTCGAACTGGTCGGCGGAGACCGAGATCGCCAGGTGCTGCACCGCGCCGATCGTCTCCATGAACGGCGGGTGATCGTGCCCGGGGAAGTCGAAGAACCCGAGCAGGTTGTGGTTCCCGATGTCGAAGAAGAAGTGATTCGAGCCCGCGTAGTCGCGGTTCTCCACCAGTTCCACGAGCGGGAAGCCGAGGAACTCCTGGTAGAACTTGATGGTCTCCTCGGTGTCCTTGCAGATCAGGGCCAGGTGATGGACGCCCTGCACGGTGGTCGGCGGCCGCTCGCCCGGCGGGCGCAGGTAGCGCTCGCGCAGTTCCTGCCGGCGCGCCCGGATCCGGTCAAGCTCGGCACCGCTTGGCTGTGGCATGACCCGCCTCCCTCATCGGTGGTCATAGCCATTATGCGGCCGACTGCCCGGCGTGATCCGGGCTCAGCCCGCGGTGCCGGAACGCCCAGCCACGCAGGCCGTGGCTCATCTGCGCCAGGGTGGGCGGCGGCACGGCGACCACCGGGCACTGGGCGTGCGCCACGCAGTACCTGCTCACCCGGCAGGACAGCGCGTGCGCCAGCGCCCCGCGCCGCCCGGCGCCGATGACCAGCACGTCATCCGGGCAGTCGGCGATGCCGGTGAGCACGTGCCCTGGCTCGCCCCGCACCACATGGGGCTCGAAGGCCACGCCATCGGGGACCCCGCCGAACGCGAGGTCGATAGCCTGCCAGAGACGCTGCCAGGCGGCGTTCCGCCACACGGCCCGCAGGTAGGGCGATGGGCTCCTGCGCTCGGCGAGGTCACCGCCTGGAGGCAGCCAGGCGAGGACGGGGATCAGGGGTGCATAGTTCGCGCGGGCGAGATCCGCTGCATGACGGAGCGCCTGGAGGCTGCCCGGTGACCCGCTCACGCCGACGATGATCCGACGCACGGGGGACACGGTCATGCTCCCTTCCGGAAGGGGTTGATTGATCCCAGTAAACCTCCGGCGCGCCGGCCCGGCCAGTTCGCTTACACCGGCCATACGCCCGCGGGCCGGTTTCATACGGGCTGCCGATGCGCCGGCCAAAACGCGAGGAGCAGCTTATTGACAGCTACTGTCAAAAAGTTGTAACGTTAAGTTTAGATCAGCTAGCTAAAGATTGCTGGTGCCACGACTGCCTCGGGCGGTGGATGACATGGAGAACCTGGAGCGGCAGGGCATGGCCGACAGCGCGGGGCGGCAGGGCAGCGCGGGGCGGCAGGGCAGCGCGGGCAGCGCGGGGCGGCAACCCGCGGCGGGCAGCGCATCGCGGGAGAGCGGCCCGGGCAGCCGGGAGCGGCGCTGGTGGGCGCTCGGCGCCCTGGCGCTCAGCGTGCTCGTCGTGGGCCTGGACCTGACCGTGCTCAGCCTCGCCCTGCCCACGCTCGGCACCGACCTGCATGCATCAACGAGCGACCTGCAGTGGTTCGTCGATTCGTACAGCCTGGTGCTGGCCGCCGCGCTGCTGCCGGCCGGCCTGCTCGGCGACCGGCTCGGCCGCAAGAAGGTCCTGGTGCCTGCGCTGGTCCTGTTCGGGGTGGCGTCGCTGGCCTGCGCGTACTCGCATTCAGCGGGCGAGCTCGTCGCCGCCCGCGCGGTGCTCGGCCTGGGCGCCGCGGTCATCCTGCCGCTGTCGATCGCGGTGATCCCGGTGCTGTTCGCCCCGGAGGAGCGGCAGAAGGCGATCGCGGTGGTGATGGCCGCGGTGTTCATCGGCTACCCGCTCGGCCCGATCCTCGGCGGCTGGCTGCTGGACAGCTTCTGGTGGGGCTCGGTCTTCCTGATCAACGTGCCGGTGATCGCGATCGCGCTGGTCGCCGTGGCCCTGCTGATGCCGGAGTCGCGCAGCGCGGAGCATCCCCGGCTGGACGTGGTCGGGGTGGGCATTTCCAGCGCCGGCCTGACCGCGCTGGTCTACGGCTTCATCAAGGCGGGCGAGAACGGCTGGGGCGACGTGACCGCGCTGGCCACCATGACGGCCGGGGCCGCGGTGCTGGCCGGGTTCTACCTCTGGGAACGGCGGGTCTCCCGGCGCCCGGGAGGGCAGCCGCTGGTCCAGCTGTCGCTGTTTGAGTCGGCGGGCTTCACCTGGGGCACGATCCTGGCGACGCTGGTGTCGTTCGCGCTGTTCGGGATCTTGTTCGCGATGCCGCTGTACTTCCGGGACGTCCGCGGGCTCGACTCGCTGGGCGCCGGGGTGCGGCTGCTGCCGATGATCGGCGGGATGGTCGTCGGGATGGTCGTCGGCACGCGGCTGCAGACTCCGCCAAAGGCCGCCGGCGGGGAGCCCGGCACTCCCCCGGTGGGAGCCAAGACGCTGGTGACGGCGGGCTTCATGCTGATGGCCGCGGCCCTGGCCGCCGGGGCCACCACCACCGTGCACAGCGGCACCGGCTTCGTCGCCGCGTGGTTCGCCGTGGCCGGGGCCGGCCTCGGCCTGGCCATGCCGTCCGCGATGAATCTTGCGCTCGGCGCCCTGTCGGCCGAGCGGAGCGGCGTCGGCTCGGCCGTGATCACGGCGTTCCGCCAGGTCGGCGCCACGCTGGGGGCGGCGATCCTGGGCACGGTGCTGAGCTCGGCCTACCAGGCCCGGCTGCACCTCGCCGGGCTGCCGGCCGCGGCCGCCAGCGCGGTGCACTCCGGCATCTCCGGCGGCGTGCAGGTGGCCCGCGCCCTCGGCTCGGCCTCACTGCTCGGCTCCGTGGACACCGCGTTCACGCACGGCCTGAACGTGATGCTGTGGTGCTGCGCGGGCATCGCCCTGGCCGCGGCCCTGCTGGCGCTCGTGTTCCTGCCACAGCGGGCCGGGGCGCCAGGCGGGCAGCCGCAGGCCGGCGAGGCGGCGGAAGCCGGCCCAGCGCCCGAGGCGGGCCCGGCCGGTGCGCCCGCTATCACCCATGACGCTGCGAGGACAAAATGAACAGTATGAGCGAAGCCCCGGCCGCCGAGAGACCTGCCGGTCTCCGTGAGCGCAAGAAGGCCAGGACGCGCGCTGCCATCAGGGAGCACGCGCTCCGGCTGTTCCGGGAGCAGGGCTATCACGCCACGACGGTCGAGCAGATCGCCGAGGCGGCCGAGGTCTCGCCGAGCACGTTCTTCCGCTACTTCCCCACCAAGGAAGACGTGGTGCTGCAGGACGATTTGGACGTCCTCGGCACCCAGGCCTTCGAGGCGCAGCCCGCCGGGCTGAGCCCGATCGCCGCGTTCCGCGCCGCCGCGGCGGGGATTTTCAGCACGCTGACACCCGAGGAGCTTGCCCGGTTCCGCGAGACCACCGCGCTGACGCTCACCGTGCCGGAGGTCCGGGCCCGGGCGCTGGACGAGTTCGCCAGGACGATCGATGAGATCGCCGCCGCTGTCGCCAGGCGAACCGGGCGCGCCCCGGACGACTTCGCGGTGCGGAACCTGGCCGGCGCGCTGATCGGGGTGATCATGGCCGCGGCCATGCCGTGGTCCGAGCAGCCCGCGGCCGACCTTGCCGGGCGCATCGACGCGGCACTGGCCCACCTGGAGGCCGGGCTGCCGCTCTAGCACGCCGGCCAGGCCGAACGCGAAGGCAAGGCCAGCATCTGTCGTCGCAGTTCACCCAGCCCAGGCCGGCCGGCCGGGCACGATCCCGGCGGAGCCGCATCCCGCTCATCCCGGCCACGACGTCCTCTGACCGCCGGGTCCGGCGGCCGCTCACCGTTCACGATGGGCGATGCGGTGCCCGGGCGGACGGTGAGAGACTCACGGAATGAGATACATCGCTGCCGCCGGCCGTTATGAGTCCATCCCGTACCGCCGCTGCGGCCGGAGCGGGATCCTGCTGCCCGAGGTGTCGCTGGGGCTGTGGCAGAACTTCGGGGACGACCGGCCGATGGACACCCAGCGGGCGATCATCCGGCGGGCCTTCGACCTCGGGATCACGCACTTCGACCTGGCCAACAACTACGGCCCGCCGTACGGCTCCGCAGAGATCAACTTCGGGCGCATCCTGCGGGAGGACCTGCGGCCCTACCGGGACGAGCTGATCATCTCGACCAAGGCCGGGTACGACATGTGGCCGGGCCCGTACGGCGAGTGGGGCTCGCGCAAATACCTGCTCGCCAGCCTGGACCAGTCGCTGCGCCGGATGGGCCTGGACTACGTGGACGTCTTCTACAGCCACCGGTTCGATCCCCAGACGCCGCTCGAGGAGACCCTGGGCGCGCTGCACACGGCGGTCACGTCGGGGAAGGCGCTGTACGCGGGCATCTCGTCCTACTCGGCGCAGCGGACCGCCGAGGCGGTCGGCATGATGCGCCGGCTGGGCACGCCGCTGCTCATCCACCAGCCCTCGTACTCGATGCTGAACCGCTGGATCGAGGAGGGCCTGCTCGAGGTGCTCGGCCAGGAAGGCATCGGCTGCATCGTGTTCTCCCCGCTGGCCCAGGGCCTGCTCACCGGCAAGTACCTGGAAGGGATCCCCGAGGGCTCGCGGGCCAGCCGCTCCGGCGGGTCGCTGGACACCGGCCAGCTCAGCGCGGCGACGCTGGCGCACGTGCGCGCGCTCGCCGAGATCGCGCGCACCCGCGGCCAGTCCCTGGCCCAGCTTGCGCTGTCGTGGGCGCTGCGCGACGAACGGGTCACGTCCGTGCTCATCGGCGCGAGCAGCGTGGCGCAGCTCGAAGAGAACGTCGCGGCCGCCGGCCATTCCACGTTCACCGACGAGGATCTGGCCGCGATCGACCGGGACGCGGTGGAGGCCGGCATCAACATCTGGGCCGCTTCCAGCGCCCGGTGACGGGCTTGCCGGCGGAAGCCCCGCCCAGCGAGCCCGGGCAGGTGCTGACCGGCCGCCTCGATCTGCGCGCGGTGCGCCTGGCCGACGCCGGGGCGCTGCACCGGATCCTGGGCGACCCGCGGAACGCCGGGTACATCCCCGGGGGCGCGCTGGAAAGCCCCGCGGACACCCTGGGCTGGATCGAGCGCTTCCGGGCCGGCTGGGATCTGGGCGGGCTCGGCTACTGGACGGTCCGGCTGCGCGCTGCCGGGGCCGTGATCGGCGTCGGCGGGGCCGACCGCCGTGCGGAGTTCTGGAACCTCCTCTACTTCCTCGGCCGGGACCACTGGGGCAATGGTTACGCCAGCGAGCTGGCGGCCGCCGCCCGGGATGCGGCCAGAGCGCGCGATCCCGGCCTGCCGCTGGTCGCCTGGATACACGAGGGCAACGCGGCGTCGCAGGCGGTGGCGCGCCGCCTCGGCCTGCGGGACTACGGCCGGTTGGAGGCCGGCCACTGGGAGGGCGAGCCGATGCACTGCTGGGCCGACTGCGAGCCCGGGACCTGGCCAGGCCGGGGGCGGCTCAGGCCGGCGAGGCCGCCAGGCGGCGCAGCGCTCCCCTGACGACCTCGGGATCGGTGGTGGCCCAGAACGGCGGCAGCGACGCGCGCAGGAAGCCGCCGTAGCGCCTGGTCACCAGCCTCGGGTCCAGGATGGCGACCACCCCCCGGTCGGTGACCGTGCGCAGCAGCCGGCCGGTGCCCTGCGCGAGCAGCAGCCCGGCCTGGGCGGCGGCCACCGTCATGAACCCGTTGCCGCCGCGGGCCTCGACGGCCCGCTGCCTGGCCGAGGCCAGCGGGTCGTCGGGCCGGGGGAACGGGATCCGGTCGATGACCACGAGCTGCAGCGACCGGCCGGGAACGTCGACGCCCTGCCACAGCGACAGGGTGCCGAACAGGCAGGTCGGCTCGTCCTCGGCGAACCGGGCGATGAGCTGGGAGGTGGGGTCCTCGCCCTGGCAGAGCAGCGGGCAGGAGATGCGCCCGCGCAGCTCGGACGCGGCCTGCCGGGCGGCCCGCATCGAGGAGAACAGCCCCAGGGTGCGGCCACCGGCGGCGGTGATCAGCTCGCACAGCTCGTCCAGGTAGGGCTGGGGCAGGCCGTCCCGGCCCGGCGGGGGCAGGTGCCGCGCCACGTACAGGATGCCGCTGCGCGGGTGGTCGAACGGCGAGCCGACGTCGATCCCTGACCAGGTCAGCGGGTGTGGCTCGGCCGGGCCCAGATCCGGGGCCGGGCCGGGGTCCGCCGGGTCCGCGATCGGCGCCGCGTCGTCGGGCGCCACGGTCTCGGAGGCCGAGCC
>JASHPR010000238.1 GCA_030038015.1 Streptosporangiaceae bacterium | reverse complement strand
GCAGCGGCGCGTCCGCCACCCACTCGCCGACCGCGGTGAACGACTGCGCCCCGGCCAGCACCGCCGCCACCGCTGCCAGTAACAACGACGCACGCCAGAACGCGCATCACGCCATCAACCGGTCATCAGGCCGCCTTGCCGGAGCCCTGCGGCGTGTCCGCCGGCGGACGCGCGAAGCAGGGCGATGCCCTCAGGCGCCCGGCGCATACACATACTGTCTGCATGCCTGTCCGACTCCACCACATCGTGATCGACGCGCACGACCTGCCCGGGCTGGCCCGGTTCTGGACGCAAGCCCTCGGCTGGGAGATCCTTTCCGAGCGCGAGCGCGAAATCGTCATCGGACCCGATGAGAACGCGCCCGTCGGCATCTGCTTCATGCCGGTGACCGATCCCAAGACGGTCAAGAACCGCGTGCATCTGGACCTGACCAGCGGTGCCGAGGATCGTGACCAGGAGATTGACCGTCTGCTCGCGCTCGGGGCGCGCCGGGCCGGCATCGGGCAGACCGGTGCCGAGTCCTGGACTGTCCTGGCCGACCCCGAGGGAAACGAGTTCTGCGTGGTGCGCCCGAAGCAGACCCTTACCCGCTGAGGACCCCCGCCCGGGGCGCGGGGGCCAGCTAGAGCGCCGGTCAAGTCTGATCTCGTCAGGGACATTTATGCCGGGATTGCTCCGATTGCCTAGACGTCTGCGTCGGCGGTATCGGGGAAAGGTGATGACCAGGACGGCCGCTCGATAAGCCGCCATCCGCTAATGCCGCCGGAGTGGAGCAACCGTGATGGAACCTGCACCCCGCATCGACTTCGCCAACCTACCCGCGCCCACCGAAGGCATTCTGGCGACGTTGTTCATCACCGTCCGCGAGGTCGCGCGGTCCCGGGACTTCTACTCGCGTGTCCTGGGCGGCACCGTCGTGCTAGACGAGAACCCGTGCATCGTCAAGCTGTCCAATTCGTGGATCCTCATGAACCCCGGCGGCCCGCCCACTCCCGACAAGCCGGGCATCTCGGTGGTCGACTACCAGCCTGGCGACACCACCTCCATCTTCCTGAACTTGCGGGTCGCTGACATCCAGGCCTGCTACCAGGAGTGGAGGGCGAAAGGGGCGGAGTTCGTGACGCCGCCGATCGACCGCGGCGCGGAGATTCGCTGCTACATGCGGGACCCGGACGGATACCTCATCGAGGTTGGCCAGTCCACCGGCCTGCTGCACGGCAAGCTTGCCGCAAAGCGCCCGGAGGATCTCCCGGGCTGAGTTCTGCTCGCGCAGTCCCCAGATCAGGGTGCCGAGCGCGTGCTCGTGCGCCCTTCCCATCAGGCCGGCCGCTTGTCCGGTCAGGCGACCCGGTTCAGCGGCTCTCCCTCTGCGGCGCTGGCCTCGTTGACCCTGGCGGGCCCGCGCAGCACGTGCGCGATGCCGACCGCGACGACCGAGCCGGCCACGGGCCCGATCAGGTACACCCACCAGGTGGACAGGTTGCCGATGGCCACATCGGGTCCGAAGCTCCGGGCCGGGTTCATCGAGGCGCCCTCGAACGGCCCGCCCATGGTGCCCCAGGCCATGATGTACGCCCCCACGGCCAGCGGGACGAACGGCCCGTTGAGCTTCGGCCCGTTGGCCAGGTTGAGGACCATGAGCACCAGGCCGAAGGTGATGACCGCCTCGAACCCGGCGGCCTGCCAGGACTGGCCCGGCTTGGGCATCGTGGCGGCCAGGTTCCCGGCCGGGCCGAAGAACCCGCGGGCCAGCAGGGACCCGCAGATGGCGGCCGCGAACTGGACGACCCAGTACACGCCGGCCATGATCCAGCCCATGTCCTTGCGCAGGGCGAAGGCCAAGGTGGTGGCCGGGTTGAAGTGGGCCGAGATGTCGCCCAGAAAGTAGACCGCCACCACCAGCCACAGCGCCGAGACCAGCGACAGCACCAGCACCGTCTGCCAGGGCTGCAGCGCGTGGCCCCCGTACCGGGCCAGGATGGCCGCGCCGCCGGACAGCACGAACGTCAGCCCGGCCATGCCGATGAACTCCGACAACAGCCGGCGCAGCCGGTGGTCGGGGTTGGTCCAGTCGGCGTAGCCGCGTGCCCCGCCGACCGAGGCGATCAGCGCCGCCTTGCCGACCAGTTGCTCGCGGCCGGTGGCCTGCTCTCCCTTCGGGGAAGCCATGTCAGGAGGGTTGCGGGGTTGACGGCACGTCGGCCGTGCCGGGGCGGGTGAGGGCGAGGGGGATGACGACCTTGTCGTACAGTTCCTCGGACACGCCCTTGGCCAGCGCCGCTTCCTTGAGGGTCAGGTCGTGGTCGATGGCGTAGTAGGAGATCGCCGCGGCCTTGTCATAGCCGATGACCGGGGACAGCGCGGTGACCATCATCACCGACCGGTCGATGTTCTCCTTCAGCTTGGCCTGGTTCAGCTGGGTGCCCTCGATCATGAACTCGCGGAAGTGGTCGCACATGTCGGCCATGATCAGCGCGGAGTGCAGGTAGTTGCTGATCAGGATGGGGCGGAAGGCGTTCAGCTCGAAGTTGCCCTCGTTCCCGCCCATCGTCACCGCGACATCGGAGGCGATGACCTGGATCGCAACCATCAGCATCGCCTCTGCCTGGGTCGGGTTGACCTTGCCCGGCATGATCGAGCTGCCGGGCTCGTTGGCGGGGAACAGCAGCTCACCGATCCCGGTCCGGGGCCCGGAGCCCAGCCAGCGCAGGTCGTTGGCGATCTTGAACAAGCTCACCGCGGCCGCCTTGAGGCCGGCATGCGCGCGGACCATCCGGTCCAGCGTGCCCTGCGCGGTGAACTTGTTCGGCGCGGTCACATACGGTGCGCCGGTCATCTTCGCGATCTGCGCCGCGACCTGGTCCCCGAACCCGGGCGGGGCGTTCAGCCCGGTGCCGACCGCGGTGCCGCCCATGGCCAGCACCAGCAACCCGCTCGTGGCGTGGCCGGCCTCGGCGATCGCGTCATCCAGCGCCCCGGCGTAGCCGGACCACTCCTGGCCGACGGTCAGCGGGACCGCGTCCTCCAGGTGCGTCCGGCCGATCTTGACCACATCCGCCCACAGCTTCGCCTTGGCATCGATGGCATCCCGCAGCCGCTTCAGCGCCGGGATTGTCTTGCCCGTGGCCATCGTGTACGCGGCGATGTGCATGGCGGTCGGGAACGTGTCGTTGGAGGACTGGGCCATGTTCACGTGGTCGTTCGGATGGACCGGCTCCTGGGAGCCCAGCGTGCCCGCGACCAGCTGGATGCACCGGTTGGAGATCACCTCGTTGACGTTCATGTTGGACTGGGTGCCCGAGCCGGTCTGCCACACATACAGCGGGAACTCGGTGTCCAGCTGGCCGCTGATGACCTCGTCGCACACCCGCTGGATCAGCTTGCCCTTCCAGGCCGGCAGCCGGCCGGCGGCGGTGTTGACGATGGCCGCGGCCTTCTTCACGTAGCCGTAGGCGTGATATACCTCTTTCGGCATCCGGTCGTGGCCGATGTTGAAGTGCTCCAGGCTGCGCTCGGTCTGCGCGCCCCAGTACCGGTTCGCCGGCACCTCGACGTCGCCGAGGCTGTCGAATTCTTTCCGCATCCCGGTGGCGTCCAGGCCGATGGGAACGTCAAGGATTTTCGGTTCTTTGTTGTTCGTCGCGGCCATGGTGCGTACTTCCTTCCCTAACGTCCGGTCCGCTCCATTTGCGGGTGATAACGCCGGGCCCGCCGCCAGCCAGCCCAGCAGCGGAGATCACGACACCGAGCCGGGGTAGGCCGGCTGCCATATCGCGTCCTGTACGGCCTGTACCAGGTCATCGGCTTTCCTGGTGCCCACGCCATCATCGGACGCGGCCCGGGCCACGGCGACCGCCGTGGTCGCCGAGGAGGCGCGCAGGTTCTCCACCGCCGGCAGCAAGGAAGCGCCCGGCGCGCTGACGTCGGCCTGGCCCGCCACCGCCTCGGCGGCGGCCAGCAGCATGCCGTCGGTCACCTTGGACGCGCCGGACACGATCGTGCCCAGGCCCAGCCCCGGGTACAGCAG
>JASHPR010000237.1 GCA_030038015.1 Streptosporangiaceae bacterium | reverse complement strand
TGCCGAGTTCGCCGTCTTCGGCTCCTCGGAGGGACTTGGTACGTTCCTGATACCGCTGATCGCGGCCTACACGCTGGGCGAGGGCAGCGGCCCGCGCCGCGGCCTGATCGGCCTGGCCGCACTGCTCACGATGGGGGCGGTGTGGGACGCGCTGGACCCCAGCGACCACGGGCTGCTGACCGAGCACGTGGGGCAGGTGATCTGGCTCACGCCGTGGGTCGTGGCGTTCGTGTTCGGGCTCTACTGGCACAGCCGCCGGCTCAATCTCGACCAGGCCGCGCGCGAGCAGGCCGGACGCGCCGAACGCGCGGTGGCGGAGGAGCGCACCCGCATCGCCCGCGATCTGCACGACGCGATCGGCCACAGCGTCGCGGTGATGACCGTGCAGGCCTCCGCCGTGCGCCGTCTGCTGCACGGCGACCAGGGCAAGGAGCGCGCTGCGCTGGAGACGGTCGAGGCGACCGGCCGGGAGGCGATGGCGGAGATGCGCAAGATCGTCGGTGTGCTGCGCTCGGGTGACGAGGCGCCGGATCTGGCGCCGCCGCCGAGCCTGGCCCACCTCGACCGCCTGGCCGGCAACTTCCGGCACGCGGGCCTGACCGTCGACGTGGAGATCACCGGCGACGCCGCGGCGGTGGCACCGGGCCTGTCCGCGACGGTGTATCGCGTGGTGCAGGAGAGCCTGACGAACTCGCTCAAGCACGCGGCCGCGCGGCGGGTGCGGGTGCTCATCGAGTGCCGCGCGGACCGGCTCGAGGTCACGGTCACCGACGACGGGCGCGGCGGAGCCGCCGATCCGGCCAAGGGCGCCGGGCTGGCCGGGATGCGGGAACGGGTCAAGGTCTACGGCGGGACGCTGCTCGCGGGCCCCGCGGCCGGCGGTGGTTTCACCGTGCACGCGGTGCTGCCGGCCGGCCCGTCATGATCCGCGTGGTCATCGCCGACGACCAGGCCCTGATGCGGGCCGGGTTCCGGATGATCTTCGAGGCCGAGCCGGACATCGAACTGGTCGGTGAGGCCTGCGACGGCGCCGAGGCCGTCCGGGTGGCCCGCGCGACCTCGCCGGACGTGGTGATCATGGACGTGCGGATGCCCGGCCTGAACGGCATCGAGGCAACCCGTGCCCTGGTCGCCGACGGCAGCACGGCGTCCCGGGTGATCATGCTGACGACCTTCGACCTGGACGAGTACGTCTACGACGCACTGCTGGCCGGGGCCAGCGGCTTCCTGCTGAAGGATCTCCCGCCAGAACAGCTGATCCAGGGCATCCGCGCGGTGTGCCGGGGCGAGTCGCTGCTGTCACCGGCGATCACCCGGCGGATGATCGAGACGTTTATCGCCCGGCCGCGGGCGAGCGTGGCCGCCCCGGACGCCAGGCTCGGGCTGCTGACCCCGCGGGAACGCGAGGTGCTGACCCTGCTCGGGCGGGGCCGCTCCAACCCCGAGATCGCAGCGGCGCTGTACGTGTCGGACACGACGGTGAAGACGCACGTCCAGCGCATCCTGGCCAAACTCGGACTACGCGACCGCATCCAGGCGGTGATCTTCGCCTACGAGGCAGGCGTGATCCTGATCGGCTCGCACGACCGGTAGCGCGCCCAGGCCCAGGCGATCTGCGCGCGGGACTCGCATTGCCGGTCGCAGTACTTGACGGGCGCATACATGGCGATCCGTCGATCCACCGGCCTTCGGGCTGGATGACACTGCGTGATCGACCTGGTCCGCGCAGGGTACGCAAGTACCCGCCGCTTAGCACGCGTCGAGGAACGGCGTGATCAACGCGAACACTTCGCCGGGCCGCCGTGTCACGCCGACGTGCGTGGTCCCGGGGAGCACGGCGAGTTGCGCACTCGGCAGGAGTTCGAACATCTCCACCACGTCAGGCAACGGTGAGAAGTCGCGGTCGCCGAAGATCAGCAGGGTCGACACCTGCAGTGATCGCAGCTCGTCGGTCCATCCTGGGAACTCGTGCACCATTGCCGAGGTCTTGGCACGCGAACTCGTCGAAGTGCGCGGGGTCGGGAGCGACCGCGTCGTAGGCGTGGCGCATCGCCTGGAAGTCGGCCGACGTCGGCATGCGGTCGTCGCCGAGTGGCGCGCTTCCCCGGCCCGGCGGGCGGTGGGCGTCCGCCGAGGCGACGATCAGCTTGCCGACCCGGGCGGGCGCGCCGAACGCGACCGCGTACGCGACCAGACCGCCGAGGCTGAAGCCGAACAGATCGGCCCGAAACTGAGGTCGATGGTCAGCAGGCCACCGTGGAGCAGCACGAGTGGCCTCCCACTGCCGCGGATCTCGTAGTAGAGCTGCAGGCCGTTCACCGGCGCGTACGTCATGCCGGGTATGACGGTACGCGGCCCGCGAACCCCGGTGAGGAAGGACGTCTTGCTCTCCAGCACCAGCGGTTCACTGATCCGTGCTGCGTGAGGGTCGAGCATGGCGAGGGCAGCGATGTCCCATTCGACGTCGGCGATGGACGCCGTGATCCGGCAGAAGGAGCGGTTCGCTGCACCGCTCCCTTTGCCCGACCCCTTCGCCATGTGCCCGTAACCACCGCCGCACAAGGACGCACGGCATGAAACTCCGGCGGGACTGTGGCAGAACAGCCCGCACCGCCGCGTTGAGGCAGGCAACGGGCGCATGGCCGCGTCCGCCTAATCGACCCTGGATCTGCTCCCCTGCAGGAACAGGCAGACGGCGTAGTCATCGGCAATCCCGGTTTGCATCTCGACGGGGCCAGGCACGAAGCGTTACCCCAGCCGGTCGTTGGCATGGGTTAGTAGCGGTGCTCCCCTATGGTGTTATAAGCCGATCACCCGGACCAGGGTGGCTCGTGCACACTGCCACACCTCGTTGGAGTCCTGGGTGACACGCGAAGGAACGAAAGCCGACAGCAATCGCGGCCACCAGCAGCAGCGGCCCGCCGCACCGGCTGGACAGCGCAGCAAGAGCATGCGCGACCGCAAGCGTGCCGCGGCGGCGCGCAGCAAGGGCAAGCGCGACCGCCAGCGTGCCGCGGCGGCCGCCCGGCGCGAGGCGGCCAAGCGGCGTACGCGGCGGCGTCGGCTGCTGATTGCGATTGCGGTGGTGCTCGTGGCCGGGCTTGGTACCGCCGGGCTCATTTATGCGGACCTGCCACCCTCTATCGCGGTCTCTGGAGCATTCGGCACGAAGCCAACGGTCACGATTCCCAAGATCAATCCGCCAGCCAGCCTGCAGGTGCGCCAGCTGATCAGCGGGCACGGCACGCTCGTCGCCAAGGGTGACTTGGCCGTTGCAGATCTCACCGCATACACCTGGACCGGTACGGCATCTAAGAAGATCAGCGAGTTGTCCACCGGCCAGCCGCAGCCACTGGACGTTGGGTCCACCATCCCCGGGCTTGACAAGAGCCTGGAAGGCAGCCGAGCCGGCAGCAGGCTGCTGATCACCATCCCGCCGAAGGACGGGTTCGGATCCCAGGGAGACAGCCAACTTGGGGTGTCCGGCAACGACACCCTGGTGTTCGTTGTGGATGTGCTTGGCTCATACCAGAAGACTGCCAGCGCGCACGGCACACATGAGGTGGTGAAGGGGACGGGGCTGCCAACGGTCGGCACCTCATCCCCTGGCACCGCCCCGCCGGTCCATATACCTCAAACGGGGCCGCCGGCCAAGCTGCAGTCCCAAACCCTCATCCAGGGCACGGGACCAGTTGTGAAAAAGGGCAAGCTGCTTGTTGCCCAATATGAGGGCGTGATCTGGCGCACCGGCAAGGTCTTCAGCTCTACGTGGAAGAGTGGCGTGCCGGCCGGTTTCCAGATTGGCACCGGGCAGGTCATCAAGGGGTGGGACGACGGCCTTGTCGGCAAGCGAGTCGGCAGCCGGGTGCTGCTCGTGGTGCCACCCGCCGACGGCTACGGCACACAAGGTTCCACGCAAGCCGGGATCAAGGGCACCGACACCCTGGTCTTCGTCGTTGACATCCTCGGCACCTACTGAGCCCGCTCTTCGCCACGCGCCGACCATGGCGCGCACCTTAGCCGCGCTGTGACCCGGTTTGCACCTCACGGGGCCGGGCACTAAGCGCTACCCGGATTCGGGACCGGTTGCTGTACGAAAACACCCCGCTGGCGGCTTCAGGCCCACGCACACCTCGCACAGGGACGCTTCATCCACATATCGCCATATCGCCGCAGGCCTTAATAGATCGCTATGCCACCTATATCGTCGCCGCCTACGTCGCCGGGGCTGCCCGGTAGGCAGGTCAGACGGTAAGAGATCCGCCTGGCCGCGAGCGGCCAGGCGGATACCCCAGACATAGCCGGATCACCTAACGTGACGCGGGATACCGGTCGCGAACCGCCGATATGTGCGGCGCCCAGGGTTCCTTCTCAGCCCGTCAATGCCGCACGCGAACGGGTGATCTGAGCGTGGCCGTCGGTCGCGACCAGGAGATCCTTGCTGTCTACGCGGCCGCCAGCGCGGAGCGTCATTACGAACAGGAACGACGTGTCGTCCGGTCTTCCCGACCCCGTTCTCGGCGACGACAAGGTGCCCGCCAAGACTTACGTCGGCGGGTCCGGCCCACGTGCTGACCTCTACCCCGGCAGCCTAGGACGGCTACGGCAGGGCCGTCACGTTCACGGCTTCCAGCTGGGCCGAGGCGAAGTCGGTCACCAGCAAGGTCCGGCCGTCCGGCTCCAGGGCCATTTCCCGCGGGAATTTCCCTGCGGGAAGGTACCCGACCAGCGCCGGCCGGCCGGCCAGGGCATCGGGCACGTCGACCACGGTCAGGCTGGAGGACTTGCCGGGAACGTTGAACCTGTTCGAGTCGGCCACGACGATCATGCTCCCGTGCCGGACCAGGGCCAGGCCCACGGGCAGCTCGCCGACACACACGTCGGCCGGCAGAGCATGCGCGGGGTCTGTGCGCAGCTTGCCCGCCGAGAACGCCAGCAGCGCGTCACTCGCGCGGGCGGTGACCCAGACGACCCTGCCGTTGTCAGAGGTGATCACGCGGACCGGGTTGCAGCCCGCCGCAGTGCTGGCCACGATCGAGCGCGCCGGATCCTTCTCCGCCTTGGCCACGTCGATCACCGTCAGCGAGCCGACGTTCGTGTCTGCTCCTTCTGCCTCGCTAGTCGAGTACAGCCAGCGACCGCCGGCGAGAACGCGAGCCCGACAGGGGCCTCTTGCGTCGGTATCGCCCCGACGAAGTAGCCCGCGGCGAATTTATCGGCCAGCGCCAGGCTCAGGTTGAACACCGAGATCACGTCGGAGCCCTCGTCGCTGACGAAGGCATACCGGCCGTCACGTGACACGGCGACCTCGATGGCGCCCACGTCGGTCCGGCCACCTGCGGACAGAACGCCGACGACGGCATCCTTGGCGCCGGCCTCGGCCGCCCGCACGCTGATCACCTCGGCACCGCTCTGCCCGTCAGCCGCCAGCAGGTAGCGTCCGTCCGGCGTCAGGGCCTCCCCGAAGGGCCTGCCCGAGATCTGCCGGACCAAAGACGGAAGCCGCGATCTGCCGGCCCTGAACACTCCGACCCCTTGTCTCTCGCTGATCCGTGCCCGTACCTCGGCTAGGTCGGGATGGGTGCTGACAGCAGTGAGTGGACGGCCGCCGCCGGCGGCAGTGAGCGCGACGAACGCCCACCGGCCATCCGGCGTGACGACCACGCCGAACGGGTCGGACGGCACGCGCTGGAGCGCCACGTCCCTGGCCGGGAGCTCCGGTGCCTTCTGGGTCGCTGTCGTGCAGCCGCGGGGTGAGCGAGTCACCACACCGACCGTCTTCGGCTGAGGGCTGGCGGCCGGCGTTGACGAACTACGTGCGCCAGGCCGCGGCGCGCTCGCCGTCTGCACGGTGCACCCGGCCGCAGCCAGTGACACGACGGCAGCCAGCGCCGCAAACCGGGTACATGCCAGCACCTTAGTTCTGCGGTCCCGGCACTCGCTACGGCCGGATGAGCAGGACGGCGCTAGCGAGGTTGCGAGCTTGGAGACGAAGTAGGTGCTGGCCCGCAACGGCGTGATCCGCGTCTAGCGGGTCCAGCCGTAGATGAGTCGCCGGTTATCTGCCCGGGTTCCAGGCCCATGCTGCCCCGTCCGGCTGGCGCTGGGATTCGCGGCTGCGACCGCGGGGTCAACCTGCAGCCACCCCATGCCGCCCGATTCGGCGCAGCTGGTTTCCGTCCTCTGGGGCCGTGCACGACACGACCGAACGGTTGGTCTGCGCGTGGCGCTCGCGCCTTGCGGCAGAGGGATGGATGGGCAAATATTCGGCGCTCGGGTCGCACGCCGGCCCGAGATCGGATCACGCCCAGTGATTGGGTCTGGTCCATGGCCGACGCGCAGGTATCTATCTTATCGCGCGGCAGCCAACCGGTAAGCATAACTGCCTGTACCGGCTTCAGAGCGACCATTCGTTGTTTACTGTAATGCCCAGATGACGTTCCAGGCTGCCGACACACACCCGCAAAGCAGCTCCAATACGCGAGGGAGTAGTCATCGCCGATGTGTACTTTCCCGGTGAGCGGCCAGCCGCCAACGGTCATCTTCTGCGCTTAAGGCATCACCGGCGCCGCCGACCGTACCACGCAGCAGCGCCTGGGCATGTAGCAACGTCCAGAGGCGCATTGCCAGGCGACTCTTTCCGCTGCTGACCGCGTTCGCGCCGTCGCCGGCGGCAAGGCCATGCCGGGCTGGCCGGAGCCCCGTCTCAATCATCTGCTTTCCTTTACGTGTCAGGGTTGAAGATTTCTGGCTAATTCAGAGACACACAGCCCCTACGGCAGGCGAGCCCTCATAGGGATGCGATGTCTGCCAGGCATCCGCGGGCAGGGCAAGCGTGAACGCCGGTGGTGCCTCACGCCGGCCGAGGTCTTCGAATTCGGGGAGCTGAGGATCAGGCGCGCCGAAGAAAATGAACTACCGGCCGCGACGGCAGCCGAATGGTTCGCGACGCCCAGCTAGGCCGATATCGCCGGGCCGTTCTGCGCCGCGCTTAGGTTGGCGCGCCCCAGGCCGTTGACGACCTCGGGCTCAAAGAGCAGGCACCTTGCCGGAGCCTTGCGGCAGACAGATCCGAGGCATCGCATTGCCCTGCTCCAGTCGCTGATAGGCGTCAACCAAGACAACGTTCGCATGATCACGGGCATGCGGTCCACCCATTTATCGCGCTGCCCCGCACCGCATGCCCACGCTCGAGCAGCGCACAGCGCCGACCGGCCACATGGCCGCCCAGCTCAACGTCACTTTCTGTGATATGTCCTGCTCCCTGGCTCACGCGCGCCGACCCGCCGTTCGGTGTGCCTCCGAGAGTCCGCGGACCTCCGAGGAGGGTGGCTCAGATTGATCCTTATGCACCTCCCCGAGGCCGTGTTTGACCTGCCGGTTGCTTCAGCCAGCCGCCGGACTGG
>JASHPR010000236.1 GCA_030038015.1 Streptosporangiaceae bacterium | reverse complement strand
TGCGGCTCGAGGCGGATGCGCGCGCCGTTGGCGCCGCCGCGCTTGTCGCTGCCCCGGAACGACGAGGCCGCCGCCCACGCGGTGGACACGAGCTGGGACACCGACGGGCCCGAGGCGAGGACCTGGGCCTTGAGGGCGGCGACGTCCGCGGCTCCGATGAGCTCGTGATCCGCTGCCGGAATCGGGTCCTGCCAGATAAGCACCTCGGACGGGACCTCCGGGCCGAGGTAGCGCGTGATCGGGCCCATGTCGCGGTGGGTCAGCTTGAACCAGGCGCGGGCGAAGGCATCCGCGAACGCCTCCTGGTCCTGCATGAAACGCCGCGAGATCGGCTCGTAGATCGGGTCGAACCGGAGCGAGAGGTCGGTGGTCAGCATGGTCGGGGCGCGGCGCTTCGACGGGTCCTGGGGGTCGGGGACGGTGCCCTCCCCGGCGCCGCCCTTCGGCTGCCACTGGTGGTGGCCCGCGGGGCTCTCCGTCAGCTCCCACTCGTAACCGAACAGGATCTGGAAGAAGCTGTTGTCCCAGGTGGTCGGGGTGGGCGTCCACGTCACTTCGATGCCGCTGGTGTTCGCGTCGTCACCCTTGCCGGTGCGGTAGGTGTTCTTCCAGCCCAGGCCCTGCTGCTCGATCGGGGCAGCCTCGGGAGCCGGGCCCAGTGCGCTGTCCGGGCTCGCACCGTGGGTCTTGCCGAAGGTGTGACCGCCGGCGATCAGGGCGACCGTCTCCTCGTCGTTCATGGCCATCCGGCGGAATGTCTCGCGGATGTCGCGGGCGGCGGCGAGCGGGTCGGGGGTGCTGTTCGGCCCCTCCGGGTTGACGTAGATGAGGCCCATCTGCACCGCGGCAAGGGGCTCCTCGAGCTCCCGGTCGCCGGTGTACCGCTCGTCGCCGAGCCAGGTGGTCTCGGAACCCCAGTAGACGTCATCGTCGGGTTCCCAGGCGTCCACGCGGCCGCCGCCGAAGCCGAAGGTCTTGAAGCCCATCGACTCCAGGGCGACGTTGCCGGCCAGGATCATCAGGTCGGCCCACGAGAGCTTGCGGCCGTACTTCTTCTTGACCGGCCACAGCAGCCGGCGAGCCTTGTCCAGGTTGGCGTTGTCCGGCCAGCTGTCGAGCGGAGCGAAGCGCTGCTGGCCGGACCCCGCGCCGCCGCGGCCGTCGTTGATCCGGTAGGTACCTGCGCCGTGCCACGCCATCCGGATGATCAGCGGGCCGTAGTGGCCGAAGTCGGCCGGCCACCAGTCCTGCGACGTCGTCAGCACCTCGGCGATGTCCCGCTTCACGGCCGGGAGGTCGAGGGTCTTGAACGCCTCGGCGTAGCTGAACTCCGCGCCCATGGGGTTGGCCACGGCGGGGTTCTTGGCCAGGATCTTCAGGTTGAGCCTGTTCGGCCACCAGTAACGGTTGGCGTCACCCATGGTGGGGTGCGTCAGGCTGTGCGGGACCGGGCCTTCGGTGGGTACTGGGTCGTGGTTCTCAGACATGGGCCATCCTTCCGGGCTAGGCGGATCACGGTGCTCAGGAACTGCTGGTGGTGGAACAGGCGGGGCACAGGCCCCGGTAGACGACCTCGGCCTCGTCGATCGAGAAGCCACGGTCGTCGGACGCGGTCAGGCAGGGTGCCTCGCCGACGGCGCAGTCGACGTCCGCGACGGCGCCGCACGACCGGCACACGAGGTGGTGGTGGTTGTCCCTGACGCGCCCCTCGAACCGGGCCGGGCCGCCGGCCGGCTCGATGCGGCGGACCAGTCCCGCCGCGGTGAGCGCGTGGAGGGCGTCATACACGGCCTGAACGGAGACGTGGCCGATGCGGTCACGCACCCCGGCGGTGATCGCCTCGACGTCCAGGTGGTCGCCGTGCCGGACGGTCTCGAGCAGTGCGACGCGGGCGGCCGTCACCCGCAGGCCGGCCCCGCGCAGTTCGTCGGCGGTGGCCGGAGTCTGGGATGCCGTCATGACGCTTAACTTACGCCTATAAACGTTAATGCTCCAAGAAAACAAATGATCCAAGTAGACCGCACCGGGCGGCCCTCGCCCCGCTGCGGCGTCTCCGGCCCCGGCCGGCCTCGGCGTGCTCAGGTCCCCGGAGCCGGGGCGTGCTCAGTGGCCGGGAGCTGTGCCGAGCAGCCGGCCGAGCTTGGACGCTGAGCTGGACGGGCGGGCGCCGGCTGCCACCAGCCGGGCCTTGGCCGCTGCCAGGATCTCCGGCCCGCCGGACACCAGCTCGACCTCGATCTCGCGCCAGATCAGCGGCTCGCCCGCGCCCGGCACCCGCCCGGCGACCAGGTCGTCGGCCACCTCGGCCAGGATCTCTCCGCCGGGTGTGACGACGTTGCGGACCGTGCGGCGGGTTTCCAGCACGGCGACGACGCGCAGTGGCAGGCCTTCGACCTGGTCCGACACGAGGGAGGTGAGCTCCGCGGGGACGCCCGCGGCCGGGTCGCCCAGCGGGGCCCGCAGCTCGCGCCGGCTTGCCCCGCCCGCCGGCAGCTTCAGGTGCCAGCCCGCGTCGGTGCCCCCGGTCCGGCGCCTGAGCGTGATCTTGGCCGCGGCCAGGCGCAGGTCGGCGGTGTCGAAGTAGCGGGCCTCCAGCATCCTGACCTCCGGCGCGGTCACCGAGGACCCGTCGGCCAGGCCGCTGAGGTCCGGGACCACGAAGTCCGGGCTGACCTCGAACTTGAGCTCGGTCTCCAGGTGCTCCGCCGGCCCCTCACCCATGAGGACAGGCTACGGCACCGGCCCCGGCGGGCCGCGGGCGGCGGTATGGGCCGTCATGCCGGGCCCGCCAGCCCGCGTGTTGGCCTCGCCCTGCGCCAGTCACGGTGCGACACTTTCCGTTGACGT
>JASHPR010000235.1 GCA_030038015.1 Streptosporangiaceae bacterium | reverse complement strand
CGCCGCGGTTTCCGGAACATCCGCGCGGCCATCCCCTGCCCGGCCGGTGCGCCGAAACCCGGCAAGCCCGGCCCAGGACGCCCGCCAGGGTCGAAGAACCGCCGCCCCGCACCCCGCCACGACGTGGGGAAAACCACCAGAAGAGAACCCAGCCTCAAAGCCCGGCGCGAACGCGCAGGTTAAACGACAAGCTCAGGAGCAGTCGCGAAATCACCGGGTCAGATGGTGGGCGGAGCGGCGGGCGTGCGCTGCTCCAGCGCCTGCAGCGCCAGCCGGACGGCGGTGTCGAGCTGGGGATCGCGGCCCGCGGCCCAGTCGTGCGGCGCGATTGCCACCTCGACGTCCGGATCCGCGCCGTGGTTCTCCACTGCCCAGCCGACGTCGGCAAACCACAAGGCGGACGTCGGCTGCGTCACCTGGGTCCCGTCGACCAGCTCGTTGAAGTAACAGCCGATCACGCCGCCCCAGGTGCGGGTGCCGACCACGGTCGCGATGCGGCAGGACTTCAGCGCCTGGATCACGATGTCGCCGCCGGAACTCGCGTACTCGTCTGTGATCGCGACGATCGGCCCGCGCGGTGCCTCGGCCGGGTAGCCCTCCGGCTGCTCGTACCGGGACACGTACCAGCCGATACTGCGCCGGGCGAGCTTCTCGGCCAGCAGCCACGAAGCGTCGCCGCCTTGCGTGTCCCGCAGGTCCACGATCAGGCCGTCTCGCCCGAACTCGGTGTGCAGGTCGCGGTGGAACTCCGCCCAGCCCGCCGGATTCGTGCCCGAAATGTGCAGGTAGCCGAGCTGCCCGCCGGAGGCCTCGCGGACCGCGGCCCGCTGCCGGGCGACTAGGTCGTGGTATCGGGCCGCGTGCTCGCTGGCCAGCGGAACCACGACAGCCCGCCGGTCCGCTCCGTCGCGCCGCAGAGTCAGCTCGACCGGCTTGTCGGCCTTACCCACCAGCAGCGGATTCGGGCCGAGGTCGGGGTCCACCGGCCGCTCGTCCACCGCGACGATGAGATCGCCCGGCGCCGCAGCGACGCCTGGGGCGGCCAGCGGGGAGCGCGCGCCGATCACCGACGACTCGCCGGGCAGGATTCGCGCGATCCGCCAGGCCCCGTCTTCCGTGCGCTCGACGTCGGCGCCGAGCAGGCCCTGTGCGAGCGCCGGGTCACCGCCCACGGCCGGCGGCAGTACCCCGGTGTGCGAGGTGCGCGTCTCGCCCTGCAGCTCCCGCAGCACATCGTGCAGGTCGTCGGTGGAGCCGAGGCGGTCGAGCAGCGGCCGGTAGCGGTCGTCCATCGCGGTCCAGTCCACGCCGCCCATGTCGGCGCGCCAGAAGTTGTCCCGCATCAGCCGCCACGTCTCGTGGTACATCTGAGCCCACTCGGCCGGCGGTTCGACCGTCACCTGGATCCGGTCCAGATCGACGCTCACAGCCTCCGCATCGGGTTCGCCGGCCGGCTTGATCTCCAGCGACTCCCCGATCCGGTAAGCCAGCCGGGCTCCATCGCCGGAGACCGCGTAGTCGTCCAGGGCCTCGACCTCGACCGAGCGCTTGCGCTGAGCCAGGTCGTAACGGACAAGCCGGGTCGGGTGCTCCTCGTCCGCGCCGATCGCGGTCTCGCCCAGCGCCCCGGCGAGCGGCAGTTCCAGCCACACCACGCCGCCCTGGGCCGCGCGGAGCTTGTCATAGCATCCGGCCGCCACTGGGAACGGCACGATCCGCTCGACCAGCCCAGCGACATCGAGACCGACCGCCGGAAGTTCCGCATCCGCGCTCTGGGTCGCGGGGGCCTCTCCATGACCTCCGGGTTCTGCCCGACGGCCATTCAGCTCCGGAGCGAACGGCGACGGCGTCGTGGCCAGCAGCGTCACAAGGTACGGCCGGACGCCAGGCAGGAACCCGAGATCAAGGCAGTGCGCGTCGTAGACCGGATCGAACGCGCGGTTCGAGAGGAACGCCAGGTACTTGCCGTCCAGGGTGAACGCCGGCGAGGTGTCGTCGAACCGCGGCGGGGTCACGTCGATGACGGTGCCGTCGGCCAGCCGGGCCAGCCGGATCTGCGAGGCAAGGCTATAGGGCCGCCACGGCTGCGACCAGGCGAGCAGGGCGGAGTCGGGAGAGAACGCCAGGCCCGCGACCTTGTCGTTGGCGCTGCGTGCGATCTCGGTGATGACCGGCTCGCCGTCCAGCGCCACCGTCAGCAGCCGGCCGTCGGCGCACGCCACCGCTGCAAGGCGGCCGTCCGGTGCCACCGCCAGCTCCAGGATCCGGCCGAACTCGCCGTGCCCGATCCGCCTTGCCGGCGAGCCATCAGCGGGGATCACATCCAGACCGTCCTCGCCACCGTTGTCCGATGCGCAGGCAACAACGCCCGCGCCGGGGATGACCACCGGAAGCCGACCGCGCACGCCCGGCTCGGCGAGCAGCGCCTGGTCCGGCCCGTCTTCAGGCAGGCAGTGCACGGTACCGCGCACCTCGGCGCCCAGCACCCGGCCGGTGGAATCGAGCGTGAACGAGCTCAGCTGCGACTTCGCCGACACCCGGTAGGGGGCCCGGCCGGAGCGGTCTGCGCTGAGCCGGATGTCCAGGCGCACCGGCTCGGCGTCGAGCGACTCCAGCAGCCAGATCTCCCCGGCCCGCTGGTAGACCACGCGCTGGCCGTCGGTCGTCGCGTTTCGGGCGTAGTACTCGCCGAGGCCGGTGTGCCGGCGCAAGTCCGTGCCGTCCGGGAGCGCGGAGTACAGCGCACCGGTCCCCTCGTGGTCCGACAGGAACACGACCTGGGGTCCGACGAACATGGGGTTCACCAGGTTGTCGCCCACGTCGGCGAAGATCCGCGTGTACTGCGAGCCGTCCGGCGAATACCAGATCTTGCCGCCGGCGCCGCCGCCGTAGCGCTTCCAGTGGGCCGGCTCGGCCGGCTCGAAATTCATGGCGCTGCCCACCAGCACGGCACCGTCGCGTACCGCGACGTCGCCCGTCGGCCCGTAGCCGAGCCGGCGAGCCGGTCCGCTCAGCGGCACGGCGAACGCCCAGGTCTTCATGCTCGAATGCTGGCCGGTCCCGCTGAGCACGAGCACCTCGTTGTTGCTGACCCAGCCGCGGACTGTCGCGAACCGGTCACCCCAGTAAGTGAGCCGCCTGACCGGGCCGCCGTCCACCGGCACCGCATACGCCTCCCGCGGGGCGCGGTAGCTGAGCGACCGGGTGCCGTCACGGGTGGAGGTCCAGGCCACGTGCGTAGCTGACGGGTTCAGCCGCGGATGCAGCACCGGGGCCCGGTCGGCAGTCAGCCGCCACGCCCGGGTGCCACCGCGGTCTGCCGCCTCGCTCAGCGAGGCGAGCCAGACATCGTCCTCAGCCGTGAACGCGATGAGATCGTCCGCAAGGTGCGGGTAGCGCAAGTAATGCGTCATGCCTGGTCTCCTTGTCGGGGATTCCGGCACCGTACCGGGAGCCGGCCGTAGCCATCAGCGCATGGTCACGTATGGCAGGTAGACGATGGGAGTTGCGGTGAATCATCGCCCTGGCCGCGCAGCTAGCTGAGAGGTCTCCCGGCCAGCCGAGCGTACGCAGGGGCCTTACGGGCCGCAACGTCGTTCGTCCTCGCCCTGGCGCGCTGCGGGCGCTCCGCCTCACACCCGGCCACGTCCGGTGTCGAACTGTGCGGCAAAGTGACGAGCCGCGGCGACGGCGTCACCGGCTTCGTAGTCCGCGACCGGATACTTGGCGCCGCCGTGCTCCCGTACGGCGGGTTCGGCGAGTTCGCGCTGATGAACGCCGCCGGGACATTCCGCGCGCCGAACTGACTCTATGGGGGCCGGGCTTCAGGCCGGACCCCCTTTCCTGCTCAGGTTGGTGTGCGGTGCTTAGCAGGCGACGATAACTGGGCGGTTCCCGGCTGCTTCCGCCAGGCGGGTTAGGTCGATGGGGTCACTGGTGAGGATCCGGTCCCCGGGTGCGGCGAGAAGCACAACGGTCGCGTCGATGGGGTCGGCGGTGCCGGCAGCAGCTTGCAGGACGCCGGCATTTCGCCCGTCTTGGTGGGTTACCGCGCGCACGTCCACCGCGCGCAGCAGCCGGGCCAGATTTACCTGCCGTCCATGACGGTCGCGCCACACCTGCGCGATGACCATGGCATTGCTGCGCAGGTCCAGTCCGTGCTGCTGGGCAGCAGCCAGCCTGGCCACCGTGGCGCGATCGTCACGATCCACCGCCACCAAAGCGCCAGCGTCCAGGATCAGCGCGCTCACGCGGCCGTGTCGCCTGCGGCCAGGCCGAGTTCCCGTTCGGCCCGGGCGATCTCCTCAGCGGTGAGCGCACCGTGCTCGGTCTCCCAGCTGGCCAGGAATTCTGCCAGAGCCTCCGCTCGCAACTTGCTAGCGGCGGCCTCCGCCAGCCAGGATGACACGGGCTTTCCGGCTTGAGCGGCCGCTGACCGCACCGCATCGCCGAGTTCGGGCTCGAAGGAGATGCTGAGCTTGTCGACTCTCATGACTCCATGTTACCCCGGTAGTTCCTACCGTAGTAGCAACACTCGCTCATGGCCCGATCAGTCGTCTGCCGGTGGGGCGTCGGGATCCACAGCGCTCGCGAGGCTGATCAGTTCTGCAGCTAAATCATCGGCTGGCCACTCCGGTGCGCGGCGGCGCAGGCGGTCTAGCACCAGCCCAGCGGCCTCAGACAGTGCACCAGCGAGAAAGGCTGCTGCCTGATCCCGGAGGCGCCGCCGGGCTGGGGCACCTGCTGGCCCGGCAGCTGGCCGCCGCTGGTGAGCGGGTGGTGGATGTGCAGCCCAAGCTGGCTTCCCGGGTGCGGCTGCTGCAAACCGGGAAACCGGCAACAGCGACCCCAGCGATGCCCTGCCGGTGGCGGTGGCGGCGCTGCGGTCCGGCACCGGGCGGGAGGTGATCGCCGATGACCACGCCTGGGTGCTGAAGGTGCGGGCCAGACGGCACCGCGATCTGTCCCGGGCCCGCGACCAGGCCGCCTGCCGCCTGCATGCGCTGCTGTGCGAGCTGATTCCCGGCGGCGTGCGGAAGGAGATCACCGCAGGTCACGCCGCCAGGCTCCGCAGCCAGATCAGTCGATCGGGTGCTGCCGCCCAGGCACGCCGCGAGCCCGCCGCCGGATCGCTGGCCGGCATCCGCCACCTGGATGCCCAGCGGCCCGGGGCCCGCAAGAAGCTGGCCGCCGCAGCCAAGGCACCCGGCACCAGCCTCACCGGGGTCTTCGGCGCCGGGCCGGTCACCGCCGCCGCCGTCACCGGCGATGCGGCCCCGTGGCCCGGTTCCCCAGCCGGGACCATTGCGCCGCCTGCAACGGCACCGCTCCGGTCGAGGTGTCCTCCGGCGAGCGGAAGATCTGCCGGCTGTCGCCGCGCGGCAGCAGGCGCCTCAACCATGCGATCCACATGGTCGCGATCACCCAGATCCGGCACAAGCACAGCGACGGCCGCGCCTACTACCAGCGCAAGCTCGCCGAGGGCAAGACCCACAAGGAGGCGCTGCGCTGCCTCAAACGGCGGATCAGCGACGCCATCTACGCGCGGCTGCGCGCCGATGCCCGCAAGGCGGGCCCGGGAGGGCAACCGGGGAACGACACTGGCTCCAGCGTGACCGGCTCACACCCCGGGCACCGGCTCTTCGGACAAGCCACTCCCGGGCCCGATCCCAGCCTACGTGCCCCGGCAACGTTCACGCAGGCCACGCCGTCACCCGAGCCGTCAGCGAAGAAAATCCAGCGAGCCACTTGACAACGCCGACAACAAAGAGGATTCGATCTGGCGTCGGCCAAGTCACGTGACGCGCCTGACTGTGGCCGCACAGAACAGGCCGATCTGAGCGCTTCGGTAGCTCCAGAGGTCATCCCCGCCGCCCTACTTGGCCGGTGAACCTCGCGTCAGCAGCCGCCTCACCACTGTTCCCGCGTTCCCCTCCGGCTGATCGCGCTCAGGATGACCCTGATGCCTCCGTGATGCCCCCAGGGGCGAACCGGGGCTGATCCCGATCGACGGCGACCTCCGCCGACGGCGGCGTTGAAGTATGAACGCAGCCAGCGTAGACGCGCGTATCACCGCGGCGCTGCCGCTGCTCGCCCCGATCCGCAAATAGTCCGGCCCGAACGGAGACCGAGCACCATGCCCGCGATCATCGCCCTCGTCCTGATAGCTATCGTGGCCCTGGCCGTGCTCAGCTTACCGTGCACGTCCTGTTCAGCCCGTGGCTGCTGGTGGCCGTCGCCATCCTGGCCTGGATCAAGTTCCGGCCGCGCCGCTCCCACCAGTAACCCTGGTCCCGCGCTCAGCTCCCGGGTTCCTCCCTAGGAGCGGTGCGTCGCTCCTCCCGCCCCCCGGGTCATACGGGAGAGGGGAGGAGCGTCGACAGGTCAGGCCACTGGCCAGACGGCTTACTTGAAGAACCTGACCAGCTCGGCGTTGACCGCGTCGGCGTGGGTCCAGCACAGGCCGTGCGATGCGCCCTCGATGGGCACGTACTCGCTGCCGGGGATCAGCTCGTGGGTCCGTGCTCCGCAGGCCTCGATGGGCAGGATGCGATCTTCCGTGCCGTGCAGGACCAGCACCGGGATGTCGATCTTGGGTAGGTCGGCCCGGAAGTCGGTGTGCCAGGTCGCCACGCAGGCGATGGTGCCGGCGGGCGAGGCGGATACCGCGGTGTTCCAGGCGTCCTGGACGGCTTCGGCGCTGATCCGGCTGCCAAGGGTCTGGTCGAGGTTGAAGAAGTTCTTGTTCCATTCGGTGAAGTACGCGAACCGGTCGGCGGTCAGCGCCGCCGCGATCTGGTCGAAGACGTCCTGGGGGACGCCGTGGGGCGTCTCGGGGGTCTGCAGCAGGTACGGCGGGACGCCGGAGACGATCGCCGCTCGCCGGACCCGTGACGTGCCGTAGGTGCCCAGGTAGCGGGCGATCTCGCCGCCGCCCATCGAGTGTCCGGCGAGGTCGAAGCCGTGCAGGTTCAGGGCGGTGACGAGCTTGTCCAGGTCGGCGGCGAAGGTGTCGTAGTCGTAGCCGGTGCTGGGCTGGCTGGACTTGCCGAAGCCGCGCCGGTCGTAGGTGATGACCCGGTGCCCGGCGGCAAGCAGGGCGCGTTCCTGGCGTTCCCAGGCCCGGCCGCTGAGCGGGAACCCGTGGATGAGGACGACCGGGCTGCCCGATCCGTGGTCCTCGTAGTACAGCTCGATCGGCATGGAGTTTTCCTGGCCGACAGTGACAAAGGGCATGATGTTCTCCTCCGGGATCGCTGCGGGTTCTCCTCACCCGCACGGAATGGGTTCTGTCGTGGTCAGGCTGGTACGACGTAGGGGAACTTGCTGGTCCGCTGCCGCTCGGCGACGGCGGGCCTGAGTCCGGAGGGCACGGCCATGTTGGTGACCAGGGACAGCATCGCCTCGGGCGCGTTGTCGGCCAGCGTCCTGCCGTTAAACCCGGTGAAACCGTAGACCGCGGGCGTGCCGATCACGTAGGGCAGCACGTCGGGGAACAGTTTCCCGGCTACCGTCCGGCCATAGGCCTCAGGGTCGCCGGAGGCCCCGGCGGCCGCCACCACGGCGGCGATCTGGTCGCCGATGTACGTGGCCGCGGCGCTGACGTCCTCGGACGGGTGCCGGGTGTTGGCCGGGTTGGCGAAGTCGGTGTCGGTCGGCCAGAAGATCGGCCACATCATCGGGTGCCCTGCGCGGTTGATCTGCCGCCAGCCCCCCGCGTCGGTGGCGAGTTTAGTAGCGCACCACACGCCGGTGCGGGCGCCGGGCCGCAGCTGCGGGTGCTGGTGGGAGACCTCCAGCACGATCGTGTCGACGATAGTGCCGGCGAAGCTGTTGCTCGCCGTGTCCGGCCGCCACCCGGACAGGTCCGGTGCGGTCCCCTTCGCCATCGCGCCGTTAACGAGGGCAAGGAGCGACAGGTCGATGTAGAACGAGTCGGCGATTCGCCCGGCCCAGATCCGGGTTCCCCCCGCGCTGGCCGTCTCGCCGGTCAGGCCTTCCAGGACCAGGTCGCCGTCCGCGGCGTCCTCGCGCGCCTGGCCACCGGTCAGCACGTGCAGCCGCAAGGGCTGCCGCCCGTCCGCGTCCGCCTCGCCGAAGGACGCCCGGTAGGTCAGCGTTTCGAAGTCGGCCCCGTCGAAGTGCACCTTGAACTCATAACGCGCCTCGGGGTGGAAGCCCGGCTCGGAGTGCAGGCCGTTGACGTTGGAGTTGACGTCCATGACGAAGACCGTGCCGCCCTCGCCGGGGAAGACGTACAAGTCGTCGATGTAGAGCTGGCCGGTCTGGGCCGCCAGCGGCGTGTCGAGGTGGTGAGACATGGGACATTTCCTTTCTGGCCCTCTCCCGATGGAGGCAGGTCCGCCTGGATTAGCCACGAGCCTGCCGTGAGATGACCGTCCCTGGCACCGGTCAGATGACTGATTCGCCCCCCGTCACCGCGGCCCGAATCCGGCCCCCCGTCGCCGGCCTCAGTCATCCGACTGATGCGACAGTCGCCGCGCCTGCCTAGCGTCGTCGCTGTCCCCGCAGTTCACCCGAAAGGAGCAGTGCGATCGGAGCAGCGCTACCGGAGCGACTGACCTGGCAGCTCGGTATGGTGGCCGAGCTCGTCCCGGAGACCCCGCGAGCCACCAGCATCGTGCTCGAGCTGCCCGCCTGGCACCGGCACCGGGCTGGACAGCACGTTGACGTGCGGCTCACCGCGCAGGACGGGCACCAGGCTGAGCGGAGCTATTCGATCGCGTCCGCTCCGGAGGATGGCTACGTCATGCTCACCGTCGAGCGCGTCCCGGACGGCGAAGTGTCCCCCCACCTCGCCAGTGAACTCAGAACCGGGGACCAGCTCGAGCTGCGGGGGCCGATCGGCGGCTATTTCGTGTGGGACGACTCCGCGCGCGAGCCGGTGCTGCTCGTCGCCGGCGGCCCGGGGATCGTGCCCTTCCGCTCGATGCTGCGGCACCGCCAGGCCGCCGCGGAAGACGTGGCGGTACGCCTGCTCTATTCGGCACGGTCCCTGCAGGACGTGATCTACCGGGAAGAGCTGATGCGTCTGGCCGCATACGACGAGGTAGACATCCGCTTCGCGCTCACGCGGGAGTGGCCGCAGACCTGGCATGGGCACCGGGGCCGGATCGACAGCCGGCTGCTCTCAGAGGTGTCCTGGCCGGCCCGCGACAGGCCGCGTATCTTCATCTGCGGTCCGGCCCCGTTCGTGGAAACCGCGGCCAGCACGCTGGCCGCGCAGGGCCAGCCCCCGGACCGGATCAAGACCGAACGTTTCGGGCCAGCTCAACGAGGTCAGCCTGGTTGACCGTCCAGACGGTGGCAGCTAGCCATCGGTTCGTTATCCTGACGGCCGTGGGTCACGTGGCCGCGCCGTTGCTGTACGGCAGGGACGAGGAACTGGCGCGCGTTCACGACCTGATCGACCACGTATCCGGCCGCGGCGGCGCGCTGGTCATCCGTGGTGACGCCGGCATCGGGAAGTCGGCGCTGCTCTCGCAGGCCGTTGCACGGGCGCGGGAGCGCGGCCTTTCGGTCCTGACGGCGACCGGGGTGCAGTCGGAGGCGCGGTTCGCGTTCGCCGGGCTGCATCAGCTGCTGCGGCCGTTTCTCGGTGCGCTAGGGAAGCTTCCCGGCCCGCAGCGCCGGGCGCTGGAGATGGCGTTCGGCATCCTTGACGTCCTGGACGGTGCGGCACCTGACGTCTTCCTGATCGCGCTCGGCGCGCTCGGAGTGATCGCCGACGCGGCTGTCCAGGCTCCCTTGCTGCTCGTGGCCGAGGATGCGCAGTGGCTTGACGGGCCGTCCTGCGAGGTGCTCGGGTTCATCGGGCGCAGGCTCGACATGGAGCCGGTAATTCTGTTGTTCGGCGTGCGGGAGGGAGCGCCCAGCCCCGCCGACGAGGTCGGCCTGCCCGAGATGCGACTCGCCCCGCTGGACGAGGCGGCGGCGAGCGCGCTGCTCAGCTCCCGCACCGGAGACCTCCCGCCGGACCTGCGCGGGCGGGTTCTGCGCGAGGCGGCCGGGAACCCGCTGGCCCTCATCGAACTGCCGAAGGCGCTCGCCGGCCACGATGACGCGCGCCTGGCCCCGCTGCCACTGACCGCCCGGCTGGAAGAGGCTTTCGCGGCCCGGCTGTCCGACTGCCCGGCCGATACCCGGACGCTGCTGCTCATCGCGTCCCTTGACGACAGCGGCGAGATAGGCGATCTGCTGAAGGCGGCGGAGCTGATGCTCACGCGCCCCCTCGGCGCCGAGGCTTTCGCCCCGGCGACAGCGGAGGGCCTGGGCGGGGTCGAGTCCGGCCGCTTCCGCTTCCGGCACCCGCTGATGCGGTCCGCCGTGCGGCAGTCCGCGACCCCGGCCGAGCGCCGACGGGCGCATGCCGCGCTCGCCGAGGTGCTGGCCGACCAGCCGGACCGCAGCGTCTGGCACCGCGCCGCCGCCGCGGACCGCCCCGCCGAAACTGTGGCTGCTGACCTGGAAGAAGCAGCCAGACGTGCCGAGCTGCGCGGCGGCACTGACGTGGCGGTCGCGGCGCTGGAACTGGCCGCCAGCCTCAGCGACCAGGCGCAGCGGCAGGGGCAGCGGCTGGTCCGGGCTGCCTGGCTGGCGTTCGAGCTCGGCCGCTGGGACGTCAGCCTGCGGCTGGCGCGCCAGGCGCAGCAGCTTCCGCTCGGCGCCTATGAGCGGACGGCGGCGGCTTATCTGCTGGAGATCCTCGGCGGCAGCTGGTCCGGACCGGCCAGTATCCGGAGCTTTCTCCAGGTCGCGGAAGACCTGGCCGCCGCGGGGGATGAGGCGCGGGCACTGCAGGCGATCAACCTGGTGGCGCTGCGGGTTCACTGGTCGAACCCCGACGATGAGACGCGGCAGCGGATCGTCGCCGTCGCGGGCCGGGTCACGGCGTCCCGAGATGATCCTGTCTTCCTGGAAATCATCGCGTACGCCGACCCGATAGGCCAGGGCCGCGAGGTCATCGACCGCCTCACCGCGGTCGCGCCTGCCAGCATGACCGACCCAGACGAACTGATCGCCGCGGGCGGAGCGCTCTCCGCGGTCTGGGCCGATGACCTGGCCATTCCGTTTCTGCGCGAGGCGAGCGAGGGTTACCGGGCCGCCGGACGTCTCCAGCAGCTCACGGTGGCACTCGCGTTCGAAGCATGGGCATACCTGCGCCGCGGTGACATCCGTGCGGCCGTCCCCGCCGCCGCCGAGGCGGCGCGGATGGCCGAGGAGACCAGACAGCCCCGCCACGTGGCCGTCGCCAGCGCAGCGCTGGCGATCGCGGCGGGGGAACGAGGTGATCCTGCCGCTGGCGAGCTGGCCGCCGCGGCGGAGGCGGTGCTGCTGCCGATGGGCGCCAATCCGCTGCTCGCCGTGGTGGAGCTGGCCCGCGGCCGGATAGCCCTGGCCGGCGAGCGCTTTACCGAGGCGTACGAGCACCTCGCCCGCATCTTCGATCCCGGTGACGTCGCGCACCATCCCTTCGTGCGCGGCTGGGCGCTGGCGGACATCGTCGACGCGTCCCTCTACAGCGAACGTGATCTTGGTGCGGTGCGCGGATTCGTCGCCGAATGGGAGACGATCGCGGCCCGGACCCGGGCCGGTCACCTGCGCGCCCAGCTGAGCTATGCGCGAGCGATGCTGGCCGACCAAGCCACCACAGCGGAGCGGTTCGCCGCTGCCCTCGCCGAGACGACCGGCTGGCCGTCTTACCGCGCGCGGACCCAGCTGGCCTATGGCACCTGGCTGCGCCGGCAGCGGCACAACACCGAGTCCCGCGCACCGCTGCGCGAGGCCGCGGACGCGTTCACCGCGCTGGGCTCGACACGGCTCGCCGACCGCGCCCAGCGAGAGCTTCGCGCCTCGGGCGAGACGCTGCGCCAGCACCACCCGGAGGTATGGGATCAGCTGACGCCGCAGGAGCTGCAGATCGCGCAGCTGGCGGCCGACGGCCTGACGAACCGCGAGATCGGAGAGCGGCTCTACATCTCGCACCGGACAGTCGGGTCTCACCTGTACCAGCTTTTCCCCAAGCTCGGCGTGACCTCTCGCACCGAGCTCCGTGCGGTGCTTGAGCCCGCCGCTCGGCCCGACCAGTTGTGACACAAGGTACGGCGCGCAGATCAGGCCGATCCGGCGGTCGGCGGCGCACTGCTGAGGTGACCAATGACCCGCGCATATTCGGCAGGGAGGGGCTTTCGCGCGACGGCCGGATCAGCGAGGACGGGGGCGGGCCTTCGCCCAAGTGCCTCACGAAAAGGGGTGCACGTCAGTTTTGTGGTGACTGATCGGTAGCTTGGCTGGCGTGCTGGTCAGGCGGTGCGCGTCTGAGTGTGCCGGGTGGTGCAGATGGCTTCCCACGTGGTGCTGGCCTCGCGGCAGCGGAGGGCGATGATGGCGTCGGCGCCGCTGACGGTCCAGTGCATGCCTGCTTGCTTGAGTCTTTGCCCGATGACC
>JASHPR010000234.1 GCA_030038015.1 Streptosporangiaceae bacterium | reverse complement strand
GCGCGGCCCCGAGGCCCGGCTCGCCTGCCGCCGCGCCGTGGCCCTCCCCCGGCGCTGGCACGCCCTGGCCGCCGGCTGGCGGCGGCGTCCCGTCATCGCCCCAGCCTGGGCCGGTTCCGTTCTGCATGGGTTATTCGTCGTCTTTCTGGTTGATTGCCGCGTCACCGTCAGGCTGATCGCCGGCCGTCCAGGTCACGTACAGGTCGCCGAGCGGAACCTCCTGGTCGAACGAGACCCGCGCATTGCGGTAAAGCTCGAGGATGGCCAGGAACCGGGCGACGATCTCGAACGTTCCCGCGCAATCACGGGTGAGCTGGCGGAACGAGGCCCGGCGCAGCTGCGCCAGGCGGACGGAGAGCAGGCCGACCTGCTCACGCACGCTGGTGGTGGGCATGTGCAGGTGCGCGGTCGAGACCACGGGCGGCCGCTTGGGCGCCAGGGTGCGGGCCGCGATCGCGGCGAACTCGGCCGGGCCGAGTCCGAGCAGCACCTCGGGCAGCAGGCCGGCGAAGCGGGGCTCCATCGGCACCCGGCGCGGGAACCGCCGGCCCGCGGCCGCCATCCGGCCCGCCAGCACGGCCGCGACCTCCTTGTAGGCCCGGTACTGCAGCAGCCGCGCGAAGAGCAGGTCCCTGGCCTCCAGCAGGGCGAGATCTTCCTCGTCGTCGACCTCACCGGCCGGCAGCAGCCTGGCCGCCTTGAGGTCGAGCAGGGTGGCCGCGACGACCAGGAAGTAGCTGGCCTGGTCCAGGTCCCAGCCGTCGGCCCGGGCGCGGATGTACCCGATGAACTCATCGGTGACGCTGGAAAGCGCGATCTCCGTGATATCCAGCTTGTGCTTGGAGATCAGGCCGAGCAGCAGGTCGAAAGGGCCCTCGAAGACGTCGAGGTGCACCTCGAAGCCGCTGGTCGCCCGGGCGTCGCCGGGTTCACTGGTCATCGTCACAGTCATTTACGAACTAGAACTCCCCACCCTTTATAACTAACTTCCCACGGGCGGCGTGCCGTCAGTCCGGCAGGGTGCCCCGCAGAGCCGCCTGGCCACCAGGCTCTTCTCGCCCTCGGCGTCGAGGTCGGCCAGCAGGACGGCGAGCGCCTCGCGGACGATCCGGCCGCGGTCCACGGTCACGCCCAGGGCACGGAGGGCGAGGCGGGCACGCTCCAGGTCCAGCAGTTCTGTGCCGGACAGGTAGACGGTGATCTTCTGGGGGTGCCGTTCCCTGCCGCTGGCCTGGCGCTGCGCTTCGACGGCCGGGCCCCGGCCGGCCGGGCGGAGCAGCTCGGCAACCCCGGGCAGGCTTACCCGCCGTGCACGGGGACCGCGAGGTCGGCCTGGCGCCACCGATAGAGTACCTCCCTCGCGAGCTCCCGGTACGCGGCCGCTCCGTTGGACGTCGGGTCGAACCGGGTGATCGGCTCCCCTGCCACGGTGGCGTCGGGAAACCGCACGGTCCGGCTGATCACGGTGTGGTACACCTTGTCGCCGAAGCCCTTGACCACGCCGGCCAGGACTTCCCTGGTGTGCAGGGTGCGTGAGTCGTACATCGTGGCCAGCAGCCCGTCGAGCACCAGCTTCGGGCTGATCCGGCTCTGCACCTTGTCGATGGTCTCCATCAGCAGCGCCACGCCGCGCAGCGCGAAGTACTCGCACTCCAGCGGCACGAGCACCCCGTCCGCGCAGGCCAGCGCGTTGACCGTGAGCAGGCCGAGCGAGGGCTGGCAGTCGATCAGGACGATGTCGTAGTCGGGGATGACCGGCTGCAGCACGCGGCCGAGCACGAACTCCCGGCCGACCTCGTGCACGAGCTGCACCTCGGCGCCGGACAGGTCGATGTTGCTGGGCAGCAGGTCCATGCCGTCGACGTTCGTCTTGAACAGCACGTCATGCGCGGTCAGGCCGCGCTCCATGAGCAGGTTGTAGACGGTCGCGTCCAGCTCGTGCGGCTGGATGCCGAGGCCGACCGACAGCGCGCCCTGGGGGTCGAAGTCCACGAGCAGCACCCGGCGGCCCTGCTCGGCCAGCGCCGCGCCCAGGTTGATCGTCGTGGTGGTCTTGCCGACCCCGCCCTTCTGGTTGCACACGGCGACGACCCGGGCCGGGCCATGCGAAAGCAGCGGCTCGGGATCGGGGAAATTGGGTACCGGCCGGCCGGTAGGGCCAAGCACGCCGGGCCTGACCTCCATTACTCGGGATGCTGCCAAAGCCTACTGCACCTCCCCGGTGGCCGCCCGGCGGATGCCCGCTGTGCGCCCGCTGACGACCCGGACTCTAGCGCGAGGCTAGGGCTTAGCCATTCCGCCGGCAAGCCGACTCACCGTTCGGGCGGAAATGGCCGGGCGGCAAGCCGGCTCACCGGTCAGCTCGCCGGCCGCACCGGGACGGTCAGCCGAGAGCCCTGGGGTGCGCGGCCGCGTAGACCTCGCGGAGCTTGTCCACGGTCACCAGCGTGTACACCTGCGTGGTGGTGACCGAGGCGTGCCCGAGCAGTTCCTGCACCACCCGGACATCGGCCCCGCCGTCCAGCAGGTGGGTGGCGAACGAATGGCGGAGCGTGTGCGGGGACACGCCGGCTATCCCCGCGCGCGCCGCGGCGGCGCGCAGCGCCGCCCAGGCTCCCTGCCTGGTGAGGCGCCCGCCGCGGGCGTTCAGGAACACCGCGGGGCTGGCCGAGGCACGGCCGGTGGCCGCCGCAAGCGCCGGCCGCGCCCTGACCAGGTACTGCTCCAGGGCCTGCCGCGCATAGCTGCCCACGGGAACGATTCGCTGCTTGCGGCCCTTGCCGGACAGCCGGACCGTGGCCGGCAGCGCCGGCAAGGCGGCTTCCTGCCCGGCGGGCGGGCCCGCGGGCGCCGTCAGGTCCAGGTCGTCGACGTCCAGCGCCGTCGCCTCCGAGATCCGCGCGCCGGTGGCGTACAGCAG
>JASHPR010000233.1 GCA_030038015.1 Streptosporangiaceae bacterium | reverse complement strand
CGCCGCGGTTTCCGGAACATCCGCGCGGCCATCCCCTGCCCGGCCGGTGCGCCGAAACCCGGCAAGCCCGGCCCAGGACGCCCGCCAGGGTCGAAGAACCGCCGCCCCGCACCCCGCCACGACGTGGGGAAAACCACCAGAAGAGAACCCAGCCTCAAAGCCCGGCGCGAACGCGCAGGTTAAACGACAAGCTCAGGTTCTGCCCAGTGACGGTCACGAAGTCGGGGCCATGGCCATCACAGACAGTGATCAGATTCGCTGGTCGTCGCGCCGCCAGTCTGCTCCGAACGCCGAATCGGTGCGGTTGATCGGCGGGTCGACCTCGACAGGGACACCCGCGCAGATCATCCGCCGATGGGGGCCGTCGCCCTGGCCGACTCGCCCGGCGAGCCCGCCGGTTGCGACCGCGTGTGAGCTCGCCCGCTTCGGCATCCGCCGTATCCTGTGGCCGAGGAGAAGCTATGCGAGACCCATCGAGTTCGCCGCCCCAGCCCGATCCGACGCCGCTTTGGCGTATCCGGCATTCGCCGGCGGCAAGCGCGGCTGCGATGGTCTTGTTCGTCGTCGTGTCCGCTCTCTGGCTTGTTGGCGCCGGCACGGCACGGCCCGCGGTCATAAGCCAGCCTGGGTGCCTGCCAGGGCGAGCGTGTCCGCAGCCTCCGTCTTATGCCAGCTTGCATGTCTGGCTCCTGCTCGGGATCGCTGGTGCGGTCCTCACGCTTGCTTCGTTCGTCCTAGTGGCGCGACGTGCGGTTGACGAACGACGCGAGGTGGGCGCCGCACGCAAGGTGCGCCTGGCCGTGGTGACCGTTGTCGCCGGCGCAGTGGCGGAGGTTCTCGTCGTCTATCTCGTCACGCACATTGCGATCGTGACGGCTCCCCTGGGGTTTGAATACTCCGGCGAGACCGCGGCCCCCATCTTGATACTCGGCGTGGCTCAGCTGGCGCTCGTCGGCGCCCTCGCGCTGGTGTGGGGAGGGCTTCTTCGGCTCAGTCCGGGGCAGCCTCGTCCGAAGACACGGCGAATCCGGTCATGGACCGCCGTACTCGGCCTCGGTGGCATGGTGCTCGGCTGTGGAGCGTTCGCGGCTTGGAGCCTCCGGGCCGGGACGATCCCTTTGGTGGTCAACACCAGGCTCATCGGAGGCCCGGCATGGGTCACGAATGTCGGAGCATGGTGGCCCGGGCTGTTCGCAGCCATGGTGGCTCTCTTGCTCGCGGCGGCCGTATGCGCGCCCGGCATGACGTCGACAACCGACGGCAAGGTCCCGCGTGTGCCGTCTACGAGCGACCACACCGCCTCTGCCAGCGCACCGTAACTATCCGACCTCCGTCTCCCGCCCGGCCGCGGGCGAGCACGGGGCAGAGTCGGATCGCGCTCGCAGGCATTTCGAGCTGCCCGCCCGGCCGCGGCCCGTAGCAGGGCATCGAGCCCGGTCCCCCAGCCGCTTCCTGCATGAGGCTGACGAACTTCTGGTGGCGATCCTGACGGAACAGGCGTCAGCCATGATCTTCCGCCTATCGCACCGAAGTGCGCAGATCTTCCTGATCCGTGCGGGCATAGACATCTGCACCCACTCGGCAAGACTAGCGCCAGATCGGCGGCAGTGTGCGCCTTCGCTCAGGCCGAGGACCAGTCACGTTGCGTGAGCAGGCCCGCCTGGCCGCCGAGTTCCCGGGGGAGTGATACACGGGTGATTCCCATGTCGTCTGCGTCGATGGCCCGGCGCAGGTCGCCCGCTGGTGGCGATGCGACGTTCAGTTGAGCCTGAAACCCCGGCGCCCGAGCCTGGCCGGCTGGCGGATCACGCCAGCGGCCTGATTGTCATGTCGTCGTGCGCCGCCGGGCAGATCGTGAGCCCGCGGCGCCGCGCGCACCTCCTGGTCCGTGGGGGCATTGGCCCCCGATCCGGTCGTTGCCAGGGCGTGGTAGAGGATGATGGTCATGGCCAACCGCAACGAGGCCGTGGTCCGCGAGGCATACGAAGCGTATGGCCGTAGCGATGTGGCCCGGATGCTGGAGTTTGCTGATCCGGAGCTGGAGTGGACCTACCTCAATCCTGCCTTCGAGGACCCTGAGCCCGAGACCTGCCACGGCCGGGACCAGCTGCGGCTGGCGCTGGAGCGGCAAGCCGGGCAAGGCCTGGCCCCGCAGATCGAGGAGATCGCCGCCAGCGGGGACAAGGTGATGGTGGTGATCCGCACGCCCGGCATTGATCGTGTGCGCGCCCGCCGGGCCGGGGACCGCAACTTCCTGGTCCTGACGCTTGACCAGGAGCGGATCATCAAGATGCGGGCGTGCCGGGACCGGGATGAGGCGCGTGCCTTCGCGGGCGTCACCTGACCAGCGCCAGCAGCATCAAGGCGAGGCGGGCGCGGGATGCCGCCGATCATCTGGTCCGGCACGGCACCGAGAGGCGCGCGGCAGACCGGGTGTCGTGCCCGCCGGGCCGATGGCAGGTCACGTCAGGCGCTGCTGCCGGTCCTGTCCCGCCTCGGCGGCGATAGTCCGGACAATGTGCGCGACGTGTCCCGCCGGGTCGCCGACGTTGTCCACGACGAGTCGGCCGGACAGCTCCGGCAGCCACGGCTCGTAGCGGCGCCGCAGCACCTGCTCCCAGGTCGGCACGCCCTGCCCGGGCATCTCCGGCTCGCGCGCCTCCACCCGGCGGCGATGTTCGGCCACGTCGCTGCACCGCACCTCCACGAACCGCAGCGCCGCCCCGGTCCGCGCCGCCAGCATCACCCACCCGGCCCGCGCCGCGGCCACGCCGTTCACGGCATCGGCCACCACGTCCCGGCCAGCGACGAGCTGGTCAGCGGCGACCCGCTCGGCCACGACATAACCCACCGGGTTGTCCCGGAAGGGCATGAGCGTCGAGACGATAGCCGATTCGATGGTGTCGATGCGCAGGTACGTCGCGCCGATTGCGTTAGCCACCCCACGTGCCAGCGCAGACTTCCCCGAACCGGGGAGCCCGGCGAACACCACCAACAGCGCCACCTCCGCACGCTACCGGGAAAGGCCGCGGCTGGCTGGACCCCAGGCCAGCCACACTTCTCAAGATGCGGGCGGGGAGCAGGCCGAGACCCCGGCAAACACGGAACCGGGTTGAGAACAAGGCCCAGATCAACCTGATCTGCGCTCCTCAACTACGGATCGCCGGCCGAGGCGAGGCCGTCCATATCGGCGGCAATGCGCGCGACCGCGAAGACCTCGATTGATCACGCTGCGTGAGGCTGGCGAACCGACCCACATGTTCCCGAGTGCCGGGTACGCGCGGCTGGGTTGCGGCTACTATTCGGGTCGCGCCGCCCGCAGATTACCTGCTTCTGTGCGCCGGAAGCCCCTTCGGCGGGACGAATTCACTGGCAGC
>JASHPR010000232.1 GCA_030038015.1 Streptosporangiaceae bacterium | reverse complement strand
CGCCTTGACCGATGAGCGGCAGAGCAAGGTCGCGGATGCCTTGGATGGTCTGGCCAGGGCGGAACTCCAGAACGACCGGAAACGAGCTTCTGCCCGGGGCGTATCTGACGCGGATCTGGCGCGCAAGGCGGCAAAGAGCTTTAGATGATCAAGGACGACGCCCCGGAGAACGGGGAGTTGACCTGCAGATTCCTATGCGCGCCCCGAGCGCGACTCGAACGCGCGACCTACTGCTTAGGAGGCAGTTGCTCTATCCACTGAGCTATCGGGGCCAGCTGGCCAGCACCATGGCACGTGCTAGCCCGACCAAGCCTAACCGCTCGCCCTCGGTCGCGCCGCAGCCGACGCTGGCCCAGCCGCAGACGCTTTGTGGTCGCCGGCGGCTGCGCGAACAGCCGCTCGCGTCCACAAATGGCGCAGGCGGGCGGCCTGCGTCGCGCCGCAGCCGACGCTGGCCCAGCCGCAGACGCTTTGTGGTCGCCGGCGGCTGCGCGAACAGCCGCTCGCGTCCACAAATGGCGCAAGCGGGCGGCCTGTGATGCTGGAGTGGCCGGTGGTGCCAGAGTGGCTTGCGTCGCCGAGTGGCGGGCGCGGGCTTGCCGGCGGTGGCAGCTTGCGGCGGACGGCGGGTCAGGGGAGCTGGATGGGGAGCTTGAGGTCGTCCAGGACGTGCGGGCAGGGGCAGGCCCGGTCCTCCGGCAGCGTCTCGATGACCTTCACGAGCACCTTGCGGAGCTTGCCGATGTTCTCGCCGAACACCTGGAACACCTCGGCCTGGGTGACGCCCTCACCCTCCTCGATCCCCGCGTCGGTGTCGGTGACCAGGGCGATCGTCGTGTAGCAGAGGGCCAGCTCGCGGGCGAGGACCGCCTCGGGATAGCCGGTCATGCCGATCAGCGTCCAGCCTTGCGCGGCGTACCAGCGCGACTCCGCCCGGGTGGAGAACCGCGGGCCCTCGATGATCACGAGCGTCTCAGCCGTCACCGGCTCCCACCCCACCGACAGCGCGGCCTGTCTGACGCACGCCCGGCCGACCGGGCAGTACGGGTCGGCGAACTGGACGTGCACCGCCGCGCCCTCGTCGTAGAACGTATGGGCCCGGCCCGAGGTGCGGTCCACGATCTGGTCGGGTATAACCAGCGTGCCCGGCCCGTAGGTGACGGTCAGCGAGCCCACCGCGCTCGGCGCGATCACCTGCCGGACGCCGAGGAAGCGCAGCGCCCACAGGTTCGCGCGGTACGGGATCCGGTGCGGCGGGTACCGGTGGTCGCGGCCGTGCCGGGGCAGGAACGCGACCCGGCGGCCGGCCACCTCGCCGACCGTGAGCGGGTCGCTCGGCAGGCCGAACGGGGTCTCGACCACGACCTCCTCGGCGTCATCGAGGAACTCGTACAACCCCGAGCCGCCGATGACGCCGATGCTGGCCAGCCCCGCCACGGCAGGTCAGGCGACCTTCGAGCCCGACGAAGAAGAGGCCGAACTGCGGCCGGTCTTCTCGCCCGCCTTCTTGTCCCCGCCGCCGGACTTGTCCTCAGATGAGCCGGAAGATCCCGCGCTCGCGGCGCTCTCCGGCTTCTTGCTGTCGGAGCCGTTCGCCGACGCCGCGGCGGGCTCGGAGCTCTTCTGGCCGGAACGACTGTCGGTCCGGTAGAAGCCGGACCCCTTGAAGACGATACCCACCGGGGAGAAGATCTTGCGCAGCCTGCCACCGCATGACACGCAGACGGTCAGCGGGTCATCGGTGAACCTCTGCACCACTTCCAGCCGATCTGCGCAATCGGCGCAGGCGTACTGGTACGTCGGCACGTTTCCTCCCTCTGGCGGCTAGCACTCGCAGCCTTCAACTGCTAAATGGTAGCAACAGCTAGCGCAGCCTGGTGATTCCTTGGCGCGGCCGGGCAACCATGCGTACCGGCTGGTCAAACGGGCCGGCCGGAACCTCGTCAACCAGCTCGTCATCGTAGATCAGCGCGACCGTGGGGACGGCCGCCCCGACCCTGGCCAGCGCGCGGTCGTAGCTGCCGCCGCCCCGGCCGAGCCGCAGCCCCGCCCGGTCCACCGCCAGCGCCGGCACGATGACCAGGTCGGCGCTGGTCACCGCCGTCACGCCCCGGCGGGGTTCGGTGGGCTCGAGCAGCCCGCGGGGGCCGGGGGCCAGCGAGTCCGGCCCTTCGTACGACGCCCAGTCCAGGTCCCCGTCGGCCTGCAGCAGCGGCAGCAGCACGTACGTGCCGCGTTTCCAGAGCGCGTAGACCAGGCCCCGGGTGTCCGGCTCGGTGCCCACCGACATATAGGCGGCCACGGTGCCGGCCATCTGGATCTCCGGCAGCGACAGCACCGCGTCACGGATGGAGCGGCCCGCGGCGTCACGTTCATGCTGCGGCGTCCTGTTGCGGCTGGCGGCGAGCTGGCGCCGCAGCGCAGCCTTGCGCGACCGCAGCGCAACCTCGTCATGGTCAGTGCGGTCCACGGCGCCCTCCGGGGTGCGGCTAGGGTTCTCAGCATGGCCGATACAACAGCCGGTGCCAAGGAAGAGATCACCAAGGCCGTCGTGCCCGCCGCGGGCCTGGGGACCAGGTTCCTGCCCGTGACCAAGGCGACGCCCAAGGAGATGCTGCCGATCGTCGACACGCCGGCGATCCAGTACGTCGTCGAGGAGGCGGTCTCGGCTGGCCTGCGCGACGTGCTGATGATCACGGGCCGGGGGAAGCGCTCGATCGAGGACTACTTCGACCGCAACAAGGAACTCGAGGAAGTCCTCGAGGCCAAGGGCGACGAGGCTGGCCTGGCCCTGATC
>JASHPR010000231.1 GCA_030038015.1 Streptosporangiaceae bacterium | reverse complement strand
ACCTGGAGCCCGTGGCCTCCGGCCCGGCCTGTCCGGCATCAGCTTCGGGCGCCCTGTCCTTGCCCCGGCGCAGACGGGACCGTTCGGTGCGGCCGCCACCCCGGCGGGCGGCGTCGCGTCCCTGGCGGCGGGGCGGGGCCTCGTCGGGCTTGGGCTCCGCCGAGCGCCCGCCGCTCAGGTACTGGAACCACGCGTAGTCCTCGTCGTCGCCGAACCCGCCGCCGCTCTGGTCCCACTCGCGCTGGAACTGGTCCGCCGCCCCGCCCGGGGACCGCCCCGCGGGCCCCGGGCGGCCGGGCGCCGCGTACGTCTCGCGGCCGGCATCCTGCCGCTCCGGCGCCCGTGGCTCCGCGACGGCCGGCCTTCCCCGCCGGCCGGCGCCCTGCGCCGGCGCCCACTCGCCGGAGTACCCGAACTGGTCCGAAGCCTGCCAGCCGCCGTCCTGCCAGGACTGCTCGCCGCCGTCATCCTGCGGCCAGGCTTCTTCGTACGTGGCATACGGCGACCGCTGGTCCTCCTGTCCCTGCGGCCATCTGGTGCTCATGAAGTCGGTTACCCCTGACACTGGCGCGGCGTAACTGGACTAGCGAGATCCAATACATCATGCGGCAAGATCAGCACCGCCGCCACAGCATTGGCCTGGTTGACCGGTTTGCGCGCCGCGCCGTGGCCCGCCCGACCGCACCGGCTGGCCTCTCCCCGCTCTTGCGGGTGCGTCCGGCAGGACGGATGATCACGGTAGCTGGGCATGGGGGAGGCTGCCGTGGAGAACCGCTACGCAGCGCTGGTGCGGGGTCCGTCCGCGATCTTCCCGCGGGGCTACCTGTGCGTGATACCGCTCTGGTACGCGGCCCTCGTGATCCTGGCCGATGTCAAGGACAGGCCGCCGTCGTGGTACGGCCTCATCGCCCTGGGGGCCACGGCGATGGCGGTGTTCACGGTGATCGCCGTCCTGTCGACCCTGCGCTCCAACGCGTTCGTGGTGGACGAGAACGGCATCCTGCTGGGGCTGCGCGGGGCCGCGCAGCGGCGGTTCGGGCGGAGGCGGCGGCAGAAGCACCTCGGCTGGTACGAGGTCGGCCAGATCAAGATTGCGTCCCGCCCCTACGGCTCCCGGCTGGACATCGTGCTGCCCAAGGGCTCGGCCAGCGGCTGCGGCCGCATGGTCTGGCGGGTCGCCGCCGCCGCCATCACCGTGCTGCTCCCCCCGGCGTGCATGTTCCGCATGCCTAGCCTGCTGCGCCCCCGCTCGGATCCGCTCAGGTACCGGATCCCGCTGTACGACATCAAGCCCGAGCAGCTGCGGCTGGCCCTGGCGCCGTTCGCGCCGCCGAACGTGCCGATCCTGGTGCGGCCGCGGTGGCCCGCCCGGGCACTCAGCCGGCTGCGCGGGCTGCGCCGTTCCCGCCTGACCACCGCGGCCTGACCGCCGCCGCCCAACGACCGCCGCGTTGCGGCTACGGTCCAACCCGCCGCCGGATCGCTGCCTCTCTCACCACGCTGGCACCACGAGCCACTCCCGCGACTCAACCCGGCCAGCCGCCCACCGCTTTTCCATGATCGTGGTTGATTAGTGACCGCATGCGTCGTCAATCAACCACGATCACGGAAATGACACACGCGCTGGAACGGCTCGCCACGGCCGGCCGGGCGGGCGACGCCGAGATCGTGGACGGCATCTTGTCCTGCGTGTAGCCGGACTTCAGGCGCAGGTTCGCAAAGGTCGTCCAGGCGTCGGTGAACCGGGTCGCCTCGGCGGTGGCGAGGGGCGCAGAACTCCGCGAACGACTCCGTCAGCCACAGGTCGTCCCACCACTTCATCGTCACCAGGTCGCCGGACACATGTGCGCCATCTCGTGCAGAATCACCATGGCGCGCGTCTCGCACATCAGGTCGGTGACCCAGGAACTGCTCGGAGAACGTCACCCAGCCACGTTCTCCGTCGCGCCCGCGAACTCCGGCACGGTCAGGCCGAGCGCGACGTCGCACTCCCCCACCCGGAGCAGCCGGCCGGGCTCGCCTGTCTCGCTCCGCGTGATTTCCGCGATGGGCACCGGATCATCCTGGCAGAGTTTCCTGAACGTGACGCTTGCCCGGTTGGCCGCACGCCAGCGCCGCCCTGGCCCGCCGTATCATCGCCCCACCAGGGCAACCGTTGCGGGTGAATCAGCAGCTGGCTACCCGTTCAGGATCAAGACGAGAGGAAGCTGGCCCGATGGCACATGAGGTGACGGGCGTTATCGCTCGCGGCAAAGGAGCCGAGGTCGAGATCACCCGGGTGCTGGTGCCCGACCCCGGCCCCGGGGAGGCCCTGGTGCGGGTGCAGGCGTGCGGCGTCTGCCACACCGACCTGCACTACCGCGAGGGCGGTATCGGCGACGACTTCCCCTACCTGCTCGGGCACGAGGCGTCGGGGCTGGTCGAGGCGGTCGGCCCGGACGTGACCGGGCTGGAGGCCGGCGACTTCGTGATCCTGAACTGGCGCGCGGTGTGCGGGCAGTGCCGTGCCTGCGCGCGGGGCCGCCCCTGGTACTGCTTCGCGACGCACAACGCCACGCAGAAGATGACCCTGGCGGACGGCACGGCGCTGTCGCCCGCGCTCGGCATCGGCGCGTTCGTGGAGAAGACCCTGGTCGCCGCGGGGCAGTGCACCAAGGTGGATCCGCGGATCAGGCCCGAGGTGGCCGGTCTGCTCGGCTGCGGCGTGATGGCCGGGCTGGGCGCCGCGCTGAACACCGGGCAGGTCGGCCGCGGCGACTCGGTCGCCGTGATCGGCTGTGGCGGCGTGGGCAACGCCGCGGTGCTCGGCGCGCGCCTGGCCGGGGCCCGCAAGATCATCGCCATCGACGTCGACGGGCGCAAGCTGGAGTGGGCGCGCGAGTTCGGCGCGACCGACGTGATCAACTCGCGGGACGCCGACCCCGTCGAGGGGATCCGCGAGCTGACCGAGGGCAACGGCGCCGACGTGGTGATCGAGGCGGTCGGCCGGCCGGAGACCTACACGCAGGCGTTCTACGGCCGCGACCTGGCGGGCACCGTGGTCCTGGTGGGCGTGCCCACCCCGGAGATGCGGCTGGAGCTGCCGCTGCTGGACGTCTTCGGCCGCGGCGGGTCGCTCAAGTCGTCCTGGTACGGCGACTGCCTGCCGTCGCGGGACTTCCCGATGCTCGTGGACCTGCACTTGCAGGGGCGGCTGCCGCTGGACAAGTTCGTGTCCGAGACCATCGCGCTGGACCAGGTCGAGGCGGCGTTCGCGAAGATGGAGCGCGGGGAGGTGCTACGATCCGTGGTCGTGCTGTGACCGCTGTGCCTGGCGAGACCAGCGAGGCTGCCGTGGCCGGCGACGGCGGCCCGGCCGTGGCGCGGATCGCGATGTGGTCGGGGCCGCGGACGATCTCCACCGCGCTGATGCGCGCCTGGGAGAACCGCGCCGACACGGTCGTGGTCGACGAGCCGCTGTACGGGTTCTACCTGGCGCGCAGCGGCGTGCCGCATCCCGGGCGCGACGAGATCATCGCGTCGATGCCGTGCGGCTGGCGGGCGGTGCTCGACGGCCTGTGCACGGTCCCGCTGCCGCCGGGCAAGACCGTGTACTACCAGAAGCACATGGCGCACCACCTGCTGCCCGAGGTGGACCGCGGGGCGCTGCGGGGGCTGCGGCACGCCTTCCTGATCAGGGACCCGCGGCAGCTGCTCGCCTCGTACGCCCGGGTGCGTGCCGAGCCGGTGGCCGCGGACCTGGGGCTGGAGCAGCAGGTGGAGATCTTCCGGCTGCTGGGCGGGCCGGTCGTCGACGCGGGCGACATCCTGCGGCGGCCGGGGCCGCTGCTCGAGGCGCTCTGCGGCGCGCTGGGCGTGCCGTTCGACCCGGCGATGCTGTCCTGGCCGGCCGGCCAGCGGCCGACCGACGGCGTCTGGGGCAAGTACTGGTACGACGGGGTGTGGCGGTCGACCGGGTTCGGCCCGTACCGGGAGCCCGCCGGCGACCTGCCGCCCGCGCTGGAGCCGCTGGCGCGGCAGTGCCGTCCGTTTTACGATGAAATGTACGCTCACCGCCTGGTGCCGTGATGCGCAAATCATGAAAATGCCGTCGCTCGGGGAGAGGAGGCTCCGATGCTGCAGCGGTTCGACGAGCGGAACCGGGACCTGATCGTGAACGTGAACGGGCACCTGACGCACCGGGACAAGGCCGCGATCAGCCCGTTCGACTCGGCCGTGCAGGGCGGCGACGCGGTCTGGGAGGGCCTGCGGGTCTATAACGGCAGGATCTTCCGGCTCAGCGAGCACCTGGCCAGGCTGCGGCGGTCCGCCACGGCGCTGGCGTTCGGCTCGGTGCCGTCCGACGAGCAGATCACCCACGAGATCCGGCGCACGCTGCAGGCCAACGGGATGACCGACGGGGTGCACATCAGGCTCACGCTGACCAGGGGCGTGAAGATCACCAGCGGCATGGACCCACGGCTGAACCAGTCCGGGCCGACCCTGATCGTGCTGGCCGAGCACAAGCCCCCGGTGTACGACGCGTCGGGGATCACCCTGATCACCTCCAGCGTGCGCCGCGCGGCGCCGGACAGCCTCGACCCGAAGATCCACCACAACAACCTGCTGACGTCGATCCTCGCCAAGATCGAGGCCAACGCCGCCGGGGCCGACGACGCCCTCATGCTCGACCACCGGGGGTTCGTGGCCGAGACCAACGCGACCAACGTGTTCCTGGTGGCCGGCGGGGTGCTGGGCACGCCGACCGCGGCCGCCTGCCCGGAGGGGATCACCAGGGGCACGGTGCTCGAGCTTGCCGCCGAAGCGGGCATCCCGTGCGCGGTCGGCGACTATTCGCTGACGCAGTTCTACGCGGCCGACGAGATGTTCGTGACCGGGACCATGGGGGGGATCGCGCCGGTGGTCTCGCTCGACGGGCGGCAGATCGGCGACGGCACCGCCGGCCCGGTCACGATCCGGCTGACGGAGCTGCTGGCCGACCTCACCGCGAGAACCGGAGCCCCCGTCACCTGACCCCACCGCGAGAACCGCAACCCCGGTCACCTGGCCCTACCGCGCCCACCTCACCGCGAGAGCCCACATCCCGGCCACCCGGCGCACCGCGCCCCAAACATCCCCGCCCTTTACCTGGCCCGCCGTCCCGCGGCGGGGAGCCCGATGGCAGACAATGGCCTCATGACTGATGCACGCGAGGTACCCACGGTCACGCTGCCCGGCGACGTGACCATGCCAATGGTGGGCTTCGGCACGTGGCCGATGCGGGGGCACAAAGCGTGCGAGGCCGTCACGTGGGCGCTGCAGGCGGGGTACCGCCACGTCGACACCGCACGCATGTACGCCAACGAAGACGAGGTCGGTCATGCGGTGCGCGACAGCGGCCTGCCGCGGCACGAGGTCTTCCTCGTCTCCAAGATGCGGGCGACCGAGGCGGGACAGGAACGGTCGGCCCTCACCGGCTCGCTGCGTGCGCTCGGCACGGACTACCTCGACCTGTGGCTGCTGCACTGGCCGCCGCGCGGGGGAGCGAGCGTGGCGACCTGGCGCGAGATGCTCGCCCTCCGCGACGAGGGGCTGACCCGCGCTGTCGGCGTCAGCAACTACTCGCTTGCCCAGATCGACGAGCTGATCAAGGCCACCGGGGTTGCCCCTGCGGTCAACCAGATTCACTGGAACCCGCGGCGGTACAACGCCAGCGTGCTGGAGGGGCTGCGCGAGCGGAATGTGGTCATGGAGGGGTACAGCCCGCTGAAGGACACCAACCTGAACGACCCCGTGCTGACCGAGATCGCCTGGGCGCACAGCGTCACGCCCGCGCAGGTGGTACTGCGGTGGCACCTGGAGCACGGCATCGCGGTCGTCGTGAAGTCGGCGGACCCGAAGCGGATCGTGACCGACCTGGACCTGTTCCGGTTCTCGCTCAGCCCCGATGAAGCCGCGAGTATCGACAGGCTGGCGGCTCGCTGACCGCCCAGGAGCAGACGGTGCCCGCCCGCTCCGGCTTCCTGCCCTCGCGGGACGGGTTCACGTTCACGAACGCGTGGCCATCCGCCCCGGCGGTCACGGTGCGCACCCCGCTCGGCGGCATTGGCATCGGCAACTCGGCCGCCGGGCTCTGCGGCGGCATGGTGTTCGCGGCGCTCGACTACTGGCACGCCGGGATCGAGCCGCCCGCGGCCCGGCCGGCACCCGGCTCGCCGCTGCACGCCTATGTGGTGCGCCGGCTGATCGCCTCCTGGCACATCCCGGCCGGTGTGGCCCGGTACTACCAGTGGATGAACCTGCCGGACGGCGACACCCCGATCACGGCGCATGGTCGTCATGTGATGACCGTGCGCGGCGTGTCCTGGCGCACGATCGCCCGGTGCTGGCCGCGGGTCAGGGCCAGCCTGGACGCTGGCATCCCCGCGGTCCTCGGGCTCGTCACCGTCGCGTCGCCCAGCCCGGCGAAGCTCCGCCACAACCACCAGGCCCTCGCCTTCGGCTACGCGCTGTCCGGGAGCGAGGTGACCGTCCGCGTGTACGACCCGAACTCGGGCCAGGATGACAACGTCTGGATCCGGTTCGACGCTTCGTTCCCCCGGCGGCCCACGTCGTTCTCGCACAACCTGAACCTGGGCTGGCCGATCCGGGGCTTCTTCCTCGCCGCCTACTCCCCCGCCGCTCCCCCGTGCTGATCCCGGCCCGGCTGATTCCGTGCCTTCCGTCCGCCCCCGTCACTTCCGCCCATCCCGCCCTCCGTCCCTCCCTCCCGCTCCGAAAGGACAACCCGTGGCCGGAAACCACATCGCCAAGGGCGACCTGGTCGATGACTTCGAACTCCCCGATGAGACGGGCACGCCGCGCAGGCTCAGCGACCTGCTGTCCGGCGGGCCCGTGGTGCTGTTCTTCTACCCGGCGGCCATGACCACGGGCTGCACCATGGAGAGCTGCCACTTCCGCGACCTCGCCAAGGAGTTCGCCGACGCCGGCGCGATCCGGGTGGGCATCAGCCGGGACAGCGTGAGCAGGCAGCGGCAGTTCGCCGACAAGCACGGCTTTGGCTACCCGCTGCTCTCGGATGCCGACGGCCGGGTCGCCCGCCAGTTCGGCGTGCGGCGCACGGTGGCGCTGGGGCCGCTGGCCACCCGGCGCATGACCTTCGTCATCGGCACAGACCGCCGGGTGCTTGAGGTCATCCACAGCGAGGTCAGCATGGACGCGCACGCCGACCGGGCACTCGAGGTCCTCCGCGCGGCCGCCGCCTCCTAGCCTCGCCATGACCGCCAGCCGCGGTCCCTCCCCGCTGCTCTGCAGCCCCGGCGTCAGCCCCCGGCCCGGCTGCCGTGAACAACCCGTCGCCGCACATCACGGCCCTGGCTGCTGGGGCATGTGGGGCAGGAGGACTCCCCGGGCGGCCGCCCAGCGGTGCAGCATCTGGATGCGCGCCCGGATCTGGCCGGCGGTGGCCTCGGGCACGGACGGGCCGCCGCAGGCCCGGCGCAGCTCCGCGTGAATCGCGCCGTGCGACTGGCCGGTGCGGTGGTGCCAGGCCGCGATCAGGCCGTTCAGTTCCTTGCGCTGGGCGGCGAGTGCCTCCCGGGCGGCCGGGGAAACGGGTGCGCCCGGCGTGAGGTTCCCCGCGCGCCGCTCGAGCTGGTCCGCGCGCCGCTTCCGCAGCAGCAGCGCCACCTGCTCGGGCTCGAGCAGGCCGGGCAGACCCAGGAACTCCTCCTCCTCGGCGGACGCGCCGAACTCGCCCCCGTCGTAGAGCACCCGGTCGAAGTGCGCGGACGCCCCCAGTGCCGTGAACGCCGCCTCGCCGAGGTCGCCGGCGGTGTCCCGGCGGCGCTGCGCCTCGGCGAGCTCGCGCTCCGGATCCTCGTCACCGCGCAGGTGCAGCACGTGGTCACGCTCGGCCTCGAGCTCGGCGGCGTAGCCGAGCAGGACGGGCACCGACGGCAGGAACACGGACGCGGTCTCGCCGCGCCGCCGTGCCCGGACGAACCGCCCCACGGCCTGCGCGAAGAACAGCGCGGTGCTCACGCTCGTGGCGAACACGCCGACGGCCAGCCGCGGGATGTCCACCCCCTCGGAGACCATGCGGACGGCGATCATCCAGCGGTCCTCAGACGCGGCGAAGGCCGCGATCTTCCTGCTCGCCGCCGGGTCATCGGAGAGCACGACCACCGGGCGCGTGCCGGTCACCCGGCGCAGCAGCGCGGCGTACGCGCGGGCGTCGTCGTGGTCGCTGGCGATCACCAGGCCGGCCGCGTCCGGCATGTCCCGGCGCACCTCGGTGAGCCTGCGATCCGCGGCGTCGAGCACCCGGGCCACCCACTCCCCCGACGGGTCGAGCGCGGTGCGCCACGCCTGCGCGAGCTGCTCGGCGGTCATCGGGGCACCCAGGGTCGCCGCGATCTCGTCACCGGCCCTGGTCCGCCAGCGCATCTCGCCCGAGTAGACGAGGAAGATCACCGGGCGCACCACGCCGTCGCCGAGGGCCGGGCCGTACCCGTACACATAGTCGGATGAGCTGCGCCAGGCGCCGTCCGGTTCCTGGGTGTACGCCACGAACGGGATCGGGCTGGCGTCGCTGCGAAAAGGGGTCCCGGTCAGCCCCAGCCTCCGCCGCGCCGGCTCGAACGCCTCCCTGGCCGCCTCGCCCCAGGAGAGCGCGTCGCCCGCGTGATGGATCTCATCGAAGACGACCAGCGTGCGCCGGTTCTCCGTGCGCTGCCGGTGCAGCGCCGGATGCGCGGCCACCTGCGCGTAGGTCACGGCCACGCCGGAGAAGTCGGCCGACACCCGTCCCTGGGCGTTGCGGTAGGCGGAGTCCAGGCGGATCCCGAGGCCGTGCGCGGCCTGTGCCCACTGGTGCTTGAGGTGCTCGGTCGGCGTGACCACGGTGACCGCCGCGATCTCGCGGCGCGCCAGCATCTCGGCCGCGATCGTCAGCGCGAACGTCGTCTTGCCGGCCCCCGGCGTGGCGACCAGCAGGAAGTCGCGCCGGGGCACCCGGAAGTACTCGTGATAAGCGTCCCGCTGCCAGCCCCGCAGCGATCCGACCAGGTCCCGCCGCAGCGGGGCATCGGGCGGGCGCGCGTCGCCGGTCGCGGATGCGGGTGCGCTCACAGGGCCGACAGGCTACCAGCAGCGGCCCGGCAGCACCCCGCCCCGATGGCGAGCCGGATGACTTTCCGGAACGGGTAGCCGCCGCCAACTGGCCTAACAGTCGATGACAGGCTCGTTCCATAACCTCATGCGGAACTGAATTTCGCTGCGATCTCGATGAGCGCCGCGCGTTATCTGCCGTGGCAGGAGGACGCCATCGCCACCGTGCGAGCTGTCCGGTCCTGGTCGGCCCTTGTCGGTGCCGCTGGCCGGGCTCGCCCGCTGGCTGGGTGGTCACCCGCCGAGCTTGAGGCCCGGCCCGCTGGCCGACAGCCCTGCCGCCTGAGCCAGCCGGGGCCTGAGCGCGCCGTCTCAGCGGCGGATCCTGCTGCATCAGGTGCTCTGGGCGTGCTGCTGGGCGTCCAGTCTGCCCCGCAAGCGCGCGCTGACCACAAGCGGTGTCGCGGTCCGACGTTGTATCAGGCAAGCGCAGCTGTGACTCTTAATGACATAGCCACGCTCGCCCGGCGGGTCATCTTGCCGGATACGCCCCGCCTAGGTGACCGAGACCTTTCTTTGGCCCTCATGCGACAAAGGGGATCGCATGGATGAAATGGCAGACCTGGATTCTGCGGATGGCAACGGCGGGCTTCCGAGGCGCTGGTTCTTAAGGGGCGTCGGCGGCGGACTGCTCGCGTTCGGCGCTGGGATGCTGCTGGCCGGATGCCCGAGCACGAGCCAGAGCGACGACAACACCGAGCACGGTGAGGACGGGGGCGAGGACGACAACACCAACGACGGCGACGAGGGGAACGACGACGACAACGGCGACAACAACAACGATGGCGATGACGGAGACGGCGGGGACGGCGGCGGGGACGGCGGCGCCGGAGGCGACGGCGGGGATGGCGGCGCCGGAGGCGCCGGAGGCGACGGCGGGGGTGGCGGCCCGTAACAAAATGGACGGCACTGCGCGGCCGAGCAAGTGAAGCGCCTGTCCAGGAAACGGGCCGCCAAGAATCGAATCCGGGAGCAAGTCAGCGGACAAGACCGCGAAGAGCCGCAGGCCGCCGGGCCGCCATCCCATGACCGGAATACGCCGAACGGCATGAACGGGTACGCCCAGCCTGCGGTTCGCACGAGCGGGCCGCGGCGGCGAGGACTCGGCGTTCAACCGCGGCGCGCCGTAGCGCCCTTGGACTGCTCATGCACGGCCCTGATCTGTTCGGTCAGCTTGGATTGCGGACAGCAGAACTGCAGGACGGGACACTGTGAGAACCGTCGACTGTGCGCACTAAGCCGCCGTTCCCTCCTGGCACCACCTGGACCTCATGTCCTTTTGTAACCCGCACACTTAGGAATCGTTAGCCCGGCTGGCGGGCTGGCCACATGAACGCGCCACGGCAACGGGCACGCGGTCAGCGCAGCCTGCGCAGGAACGGATCCCGCGGCTCGGCCGGCGTGACCCGGACCCGGGCTCCGGCGGCGCGGGCGCCGTCCGGCCGCGCGATGACCGGGTTGAGGTCGAGCTCGGTGACCTCGGGCAGGTCGCCGGCGAGCCTGGAAACCCGCAGCAGGACACCGGCCAGCGCAGCCGCGTCGGCGGGCGGGGCGCCGGGCTGGCCGGACAGCAGCGGCGCGGCACGCGAGCCGCGGATGAGCTCGTCGGCGTCGGTGTCGGTGAGCGGGGTGAGCCTGGCTGCCTGATCGCCGAGGACCCCGGCGGCCATGCCGCCCAGCCCGAACACGACGACCGGCCCGAAGACGGGTTCCTGCCTGACGCCGATTCGCACCTCGACCCCGCCGGAGGCGTCCGGCCCGGCCGCGGCGGCGCCCTGCCCGCCGCCCGCGGGCATGCCGGGAGCCAGCGGGATCTCATAGCACGTGAGCAGGCCGGCGGCCTGGGCCGGGGGGAGCCACCCGCCGTCCGGCTGGCGGGCGAGGAACCCGGCCACCAGCTCCCGGGCGTCGGCCGTGCGCACCCCGGGCAGTTCCGGGACCTTCCCCGCCTGCCGGCCGAGCCAGGACCGGTAGCGGGCGGCGTGGCCGAGCGCGCGGGCGGCGCCTTCGGGATAGGCGTAGGCAGGAAGGCCGCTGACGGCCACCCCGTTGGCCCTGCGGCTGGCCAGCAGCCGCACCGACTCGGCCTGGTCGGCGAGCACGACCGCCATCGGCTTGCCGACCGCGGCCGTGGTGACCGCGGCAACCAGGTCAGAGACGGCGGTGGGGACCGCAACGGCGATCACCGCATCGGCTTCGCCGCCGGCCGCGACGGCCTCCAGGCAGGCCCGGAACGTCTCGTCGCCGACAGCGGCGGTCGTGTCCACGGGCCCGGACACCGCGGCGCCCGGCGGCAGCAGGGTGCGCAGCCGGCGCTGGACATCCTCGGACACGCTGGCGACCTGCAGGCCGTTGTCGCTGCAGGCGTCGGCGGCCAGGACCCCGGCGCCGCCCGCATTCGAGACGATCGCGACCCTGGTGCCTGCGGGCAGCGGCTGGCAGGCAAGCAGCGCAGCCGCCTCGACCAGCTCACCGAGGCTGGTGGTGACGATGACGCCGGCCTGGCCGAACAGCGCCTCCTGGGTGGCCAGGGGCGTCGCGGCCGCCGCGGTGTGCGAGGCCGCGGCGCGCTGGCCGGCCGCAGAGCGGCCGCCGACAACCGTCAGGACCGGCATCCGCGCGCCGACCCGGCGCGCCGTGTGCGCGAACTTGCGCGGGCTGCCGAACGACTCGACGTAGAGAAACGCCAGCCTGGTCACCCCGTCCTGGGCCCACCAGGTCAGCATGTCGTTGCTCGACACGTCGTACTTGTCGCCCACCGACGCGAACGAGGACACGCCGATGCCGAGCCGGGACAGGTGCTCCAGCAGCGCGACGCCGAGCCCGCCCGACTGCACGACCACGCCGGCGGAGCCGGCCGCGGGCGGCCGGGCGGCGAACGTCGCGTTCAGGCCGATCGCAGGCACGCTGACGCCGAAGCAGTTCGGGCCGACCAGGCGCATCCCGTGCCTGCGGCAGATGGCCAGCAGGTCGGCTCCCTTCTGGGTGCCCAGGCCGGACGTGATCACGATCAGGCACCGGACCCCGCGGCGGCCGCAGCCGGCCGCCGCCGCGGGCACGCCGGCTGGCGGCACGGCGATCACCGCGAGGTCCACCGACTCGGGCAGGTCCCCGACGGACGCCAGGTGCGTCACGCCCGGCATGCTCTCGATGGCCTGGCCATGCGGGTTCACCGCGTAGATGCTCCCGCCGAAGCCGCCCGCGGCGAGGTTGTGCAGGATCGCGCGGCCCACGCTGCCCGGCTTGCGGCTTGCGCCGATGACGGCGACCGACGCGGGCCGGAGCAGGTGGCCCAGGCTGGCCACGTCGGCCCGGCTCTCCCTGTGGGCCACGGTCTCCAGGTAGGCGTCGAGGCTCTGATCGGCCTGGGCGCCCGGCAGCGGGAACGTCAGCTCGACCACGCCGCCCTCGTGCCGCCGCTGCACCGGCAGCCCGGCGTCCGCGAACACCCGGAGCATCGCCGCATTGTCCGCCAGCGTCTCGGCCGTGAAGGCCCGCAGCCCGCGCTGCCTGGCCAGCGAGACCAGGTGCTCGAGCAGCAGGGTGGCGATGCCCCGCCGGTGCATGTCGTCGGGCACGGCGAACGCGATCTCCGCCACGCCCGGCCGCCTGGTGGGCTCGTAGGTCGCCACGCCCACCAGCCGGCCGCCGAGCCAGGCGAGCAGGGCGGCGTGGTCGGGGCCCGGCTCACGGCTCACCCGCACCGCCTCCCGCTCGGCCGCGTGCGGGGACCTGCTGAAGAACCGGAGGTACATGTTGTCCGGGGACATCGCGGCGTGCATCGCCTGCACGGCCGCGGCATCCTGGGGCCCCGCGGGCCTGATCTCCACCGTGCTGCCGTCCGTCAGCAGGGCGTACGTGCTGGTGCCTGGGTTCGGGCTGGTCACGGCTTATCTCCTCACCTGCCCGGCCTCATCGTCCCACAGACGGCGGGAGCGCGCCGCCGAGCGGACCGCCCGGGCGACCCTCGCCCTGATCGGCAGCCGCAGCCTGCTCGGCCAGCCTTCCTGGCGTCCCGTTCAGGACACTGGGCGGCAGCGGCGCGGGACCGGTGCCAGCGCCGCGGGTGACTGAGCGGCGCGCCCCTGGAGAGGTCATCGCGCGCAGGCCGTCAGCCCCGGATGTACACCGGAGTGCCCGGCGTCGGCACCAGCGTGTAGAAGAACTGGGCGATGTCCATCGGGAGGCGCACGCAGCCGTGCGACACCGGCTGCAGCGGCACGTAGGTGTCGCCGTGCATCGCGAACGCGGTGTCGATGAAGAACACCGGGTTGTACATCTGGCCCAGCGGCACCGTCACCCAGCCCGGCATGAACACGGTGGTCGTGAAGTCGCCGGTCGGGGTGATGGCATACGCGCAGCTGCCATTCGAGCAGTAGTAGTAGCCCCCGCCGGTCGACACGTGACTGATCAGCTCCGGCTGGTTGTTGCGGTAGAGGACCAGGACCTCGTCAGACAGGTTGATCTCGACCCGGAGGCTCCCGCCGTCCGGGACGAGCACCGTCGGTGGCTGCGGGCTCGCCAGGGCCTGCCACGTCACCGGGCCCACCTCGCCCGTCGGGGTGATGCCCTGGGCCTCCTGGAACGCCCACACCGCCTCAAGGGTGTCCTGGCCGAACTGGCCGTCGACCGGGCCGGGGTAGTAGTCGAGGGCGGTGAGCCGCTGCTGCAGCTGCGTGACGGCTGCCCCGCTCATGCCCTCCGTGAGGACCTGGGCCGAGGGCGACGGGGAAGGCGACGGAGAAGGGGACGGGGACGGGGACGGGCTGGGGGACACGGTGCGGCTCGGGCTCGGGGACACGGAAGGGCTGGCGGACGGCGGACGGACGCTCGGCCGTGTCGACGTGCTGACCACGCCGCACGAGGCGACGGCCAGCACCGCGGCAAGCGCGGGAACCGCCAGCACCAGCAGGGCAAACCGGCGTCGCATGATGGCCTCCGCCCGGGGCACGGCTCAGCGGGCCGCCACGGCGCATCCCTCGTGTCCCGCGCATCCCGGTACCTGCAGGATCGGTCGCCCCGGCCGCCAGCGCACAGGGCCGAAAGTCGCCTTCCTGGGGCCAATGGGCCCGTCTCCGGGCGCCGCTGCGGGCGGTTGAATGCTGTGCGCGCCTGCTAATGAGATGGTGGTGGTGGAACGAGGAGGGATCCGGTGACCTGCACCCTGCATGTGGCCTGGGAAGACCAGCTGGCCGAGTACGACTTCGGGCCCGGCCACCCGCTCGCGCCGGTCCGGGTTGAGCTCACCGTGCGGCTCGCTGGCGCGCTCGGCGTGCTGACCGCGCCCGGCGTCGAGGTGGTCCCGCCGGACCCGGCCACCGACGCGGAACTGGAGCTCGTGCACAAGCCCGAGTACATCGCCGCGGTGCGGGCGGCGGATGCGTCCAGGCTCGACCCATCGCTGCTGCGGTTCGGCCTCGGCACCGCCGACGACCCGGTCTTCGCCGGCATGCACGAGGCGTCGGCGCTGGTCACCGGCGCGACCCTGGCCGCGGCCCGGGCAGTCGTGTCCGGCTCGGCCGAGCACGCGGCCAGCATCGCGGGCGGGCTGCACCATGCCATGGCCGATCGCGCCAGCGGGTTCTGCGTCTACAACGACCCCGCGATCGCCATCGCCTGGCTGCTGCGTGAGGGCCTTGAACGTATCGCGTACGTCGACATCGACGTCCATCACGGCGATGGGGTGCAGGCGGCGTTCTACAACGACCCGCGGGTGCTCACGATCAGCCTGCACGAGCACCCGGCCACGCTGTTCCCCGGAACCGGGTGGCCCATCGAGACCGGCGCCCCGAACGCCGACGGCTACGCGGTCAACGTGGCGCTGCCCGCGGGCACCAGGGACGCCGGGTGGCTGCGCGCGTTCCACGCCGTCGTCCCGCCGCTGCTGCGCGCGTTCCAGCCGCAGCTTCTGGTCAGCCAGCACGGCTGCGACACGCACTGGATGGACCCGCTGGCCAACCTGGAGCTGACCGTCGACGGGCAGCGCGAGGCGCACGCCGCGATCCACGCGCTGGCGCATGAGACGGCGGGCGGGCGGTGGCTGCTGACCGGGGGCGGCGGCTACGAGCTGGTCCAGGTGGTGCCGCGGACCTGGACCCACCTGCTCGCCGAGGCGGCGAGCAGGCCGGTCGATCCGGCAACGGCGACGCCCGCCGGGTGGCGCGAGTACGTGAAGCAGCGGACCGGCATGGATGCCCCCGAGCTGATGACCGAGGAGGTGAACGCGGGCTACGTGCCGTTCGAGTCGGGCTTCGAGCCGGCCGACCCGGTCGACCAGGCGATCATCGCCACCCAGAAGGCGGTCTTCCCAGCCCACGGCCTGCCGCCGCTGTTCTGGTAGCGTGCTGGCCGCGGCGCGCTGGACGCCGCGGCGCTCCGCCCGGCGCGGGCGCTCGCAAGGCCCGGGCAGGCCTGGTCAGGCCCGGCCCTTCAGGGTGATCCCGGACACGAAGGCCTGGTAGGTGCCGGAACCGTTCGGCGGCAGCTGGGTGAACCAGATCAGCAGGTAACGGCCGGGCACCGGCCTGGCGGGCTGCAGCTGCAGCACGCCGCCCGCGTTGTCCGCGGTGGCCACCTGCTGCATGCTGCCCAGCGCGGGCACGTTGCCGACGAGCAGTTGCAGGTCGGCGCCGGGCGTGCTGCCGAGCGTGATCTGCGCGCTGGTGATCGTCACCTGCTGGCCCATGTCCAGCAGCAGGCCGGTGCCGGACTGCAGGTTGCCGAAATCAGCTGTCGCGTACCAGTCCGTGTTCCACGGCGTGGCGGGATCGCCGCTGATCGCGAGCGAGGCCTGCTGCGGGTTGTCGCCCTGGCCCGTGCCGCCGGGGCCGAAGGCCTCCACGCTGACCGGGGTGAGCGTGGTCAGCACCGGCGGCGAGGCGGCGGGCGTGGGGGTCGGCGTGGGGGTCGGCGTGGGAGCCGGCTTGCGG
>JASHPR010000230.1 GCA_030038015.1 Streptosporangiaceae bacterium | reverse complement strand
TCCGGCAGCCGGGCGCCCTGGGCGCGGCCGCGCCTTAGTGGCCAGCGGCGCGCGGCCCCGCGATTCCGGTCGGGCCCCGCCATCGGCGGCCACTTGATGCTCGGCAAGCGGAACCGGCTGCGGGCCGGGAAGCAGGCCAGGTTCGGCTCCGGCCGGTCGTCGTTCCTGGCGACCTGGACCGGCGGCAGGCTGGGCGGCAGGTCGACCGTCTGGCGGATCGGCAGCAAGCGGACAGGAGGGTTCAGATGATCCCCGCGTCACGGCGGCGCGTCGTCGTACTGCATGTGGTCGTGGCGTCGCTCCTGATCGGGCTCGGCGCGCGGCTCTACTTCGTGCAGGTGATGTCGGGCGCCGCGTACGCCAGCCAGGCCAGGCAGGAACTGACCGAGAACGTGATCGTGCCCTCGGTGCGCGGGGAGATCCTGGACGATACCGGCAGCCCGATGGTGGACAACACCTCGGCGCTCGTGGTGTCGGTCAACATGGCCGACCTGGCGCAGCAGAGCGACGGCGGGGTGGCCGTGCTGCACCGCCTCGCGGCGCTGCTCGGCACGTCGTACGCCAAGCTCAGCGAGGAGGTGCGGATCTGCACGGACAAGGTCCGCCAGCCGTGCTGGCCGGGCTCGCCCTACCAGCCGATCCCGGTGGCGCAGAACGTCTCGGACCAGGTGGCCCTGCAGGTGATGGAGAGCCCGAAGGAGTATCCCGGGGTAACCGCCCAGGTGCAGCCGGTCATCAACTACGTGCAGCCGCTCAGCACCGACACCGCGCAGGTGGTCGGGTACCTGCAGCCGATCACGTCGCAGGAGATGAAGGAGCGCGGCCTGCCGGAGACCGGCTTCTCCGGGGTGGACCTGGTCGGCCAGTCCGGCCTCGAGCAGCAGTACGACCAGCAGCTGCGCGGCACCACCGGCGACAAGACGGTCTCGGTCAACGCGGCGGGGCAGGTCACGGGGACGGTAAAAGAGATCCAGGCCAAGCCCGGTGACGACCTGGTGACCAGCATCAACAGCACCCTGCAGCAGGACGTGTACAACGACCTGGCCAACGCGATCGACCAGACCCAGGCGGAAGGCAACAGCGGGGCCACCAGCGGTGCCGCGGTCGTGATGACCACGACCGGCCGGGTCGTGGCGATGGCCAGCTACCCGAGCTATAACCCGAGCGTGTGGACCAACGGCATCTCCCAGCGGGAGTACGACCAGCTGATCGGCACCGAGGCGGACGCCGGGCCGATCCTGAACCGCGCCACGCAGGGCCAGTACTCCCCCGGGTCGACCTGGAAGGTGACGTCCACCGCCGCCGCGGTCGCGGACGGCTACTCGCTGAACGGCCTGTACAACTGCCCGGCCTCGGTGACCATCGGCGGCCGCTCGTTCGGCAACGACGGCGAGCCGAACCTGGGCGACATGAGCCTGGCCCAGGCGCTCGTCGTGTCCTGCGACACCGTGTTCTACAACCTGGCCTACGGTATCTACCAGCGCGACGACGTCGGGGCCGACGACGTGACCAGCCCGGACGCCCCCATCCAGGAGATGCAGAAGATGGAGCTCGGCTGGGGCTTCGGCAAGGACACCGGCATCGACCTGCCGGAAGGGAACTACGGCACGGTGCCGACCCGCGAGTGGCTGTACTACTTCTGGAAGGACAACGCCCACACCGGCGAGGACTGGTGCAAGTACGGCAGGGCGAACGGCAGCTACATCCAGCAGATCGAGTACGACGACTGCGTGTCCGGCAACATCTGGACGGCCGGCCAGTCGGTCATCGCCGCCATCGGCCAGGGCTACGTGACCGTCACCCCGCTGCAGCTGGCCGACGCCTACGCCGCGCTCGCCAACGGCGGCACGCTGTACAGCCCGCGCATCGGCGAGGCGCTGCTCAGCCCGGACGGCACGGTCGTGCAGAAGATCACTCCGCCGGTGTCCGGCCACCTGCCGGTGGCCGGGTCCACCCTGGCCTACATCAGGAACGCGCTGCAGGGCGTGGTGACGTCGGGCACCGCGGCGGGCACGTTCGCCGGCTTCCCGCTCAACACGGTGTGCGTGGCGGGCAAGACCGGCACCGCCCAGGCCTACGGCAAGCAGGCCACGTCGGTGTTCGCGTCGTTCGCCCCGTGCAACGATCCCAAGTACGTCGTGGTGATGATGATCCCAGACTCCGGCTACGGCGCCGACGTCTCCGGTCCGGCGGTCAAGGCGATCTGGGACGACCTGTACGGCCTGCAGGGACAGAAGGCGGCGCTGCCCGGCGGCAGGCTCCCCGGGCTGCCGCACATCAACCAGGCTGGCCAGATCATCCAGTCGACATCATTCATCTCACCTAGCTCACCCACCTCACCGACATCATCCACGTCACTGGCGTCGATGGCGTCCTTCATTTCGACCGGGGAATACACATCGTCCGCATCGTCCCGAGGGCAGAAGAGATGAGCTGGGCTCGCTCCTCCTCGCGCCTGGGCGGCAGGCGGACCGGTGCGCCCAGCGGTGCCTACGGCAGGCTGGCGCCGGTGCCGCGCTGGAACTTCAGCCCCGCGGCCGCGCCGAAGTCCCTGCTGCGGCGCGCTTTCGGCAGGAACTCGCCGCTGCGCCACCTCGACTGGGTGCTGCTCGCCGCGGTGCTGGCGCTCAGCCTGATCGGCACCCTGCTCGTCTGGTCCGCGACCGAGACCACGCTGCGGGAGCAGGGTGCCGACCCGCGCACGTACCTGTACAAGCAGCTCGTCAACATCGTCATCGGCCTCGCGCTGATGGGCGGCGTGCTGCTGCTGGACATCCGGCACCTGCGGCTGTACGCGCCCGTGCTCTACGGCGTGTCGCTGCTCGGCCTGGTCGCCGTGCTCACCCCGCTCGGCACGCCGGTGAACGGCTCCAAGTCCTGGATCACGCTGCCCGGCGGCAACCAGATCGAGCCGTCCGAGCTCGGCAAGCTGGCCATCATCCTGATGGCCGCGACATTCCTCAGCCAGATGCGGCAGCCGGGCGGCAGGCCCAGAATGCGCGGCGTGGCCATGACCCTGGGCATGGCGGCCCTGCCGATCGTGCTCGTGGTGAAGGAGCCCGACCTCGGCGTGACGATCCTGATGCTGGTCGTGGTGCTGGGGCTGATCGCCCTGTCCGGGATCAAGCTGCGCTGGCTGGCCGGCGGCACGGCGGCCACGGCACTCTGCGTGCTGGCCGTGTTCAAGCTGCACCTGCTCAAGGCCTACCAGCTCCGCCGGCTGTCCTCCTTCATACACCCTGACGCGGACCCGGAGGGCACCGGCTACAGCGCCACACAGGCGAAGATTGCCATCGGCTCCGGCGGCGTGCGCGGCCAGGGGCTGTTCCACGGCTCGTTCATATCCGGGAACTTCATCCCCGAGCAGCACACCGACTTCATCTTCGCCGTCGCCGGGGAGGAGCTGGGCTTCGTCGGCGCGGCGGCCATCATCGCGCTGCTCGCGGTGCTGCTGCTGCGGGCGCTGCGGATCGCGGCCCGCGCGGACGACCAGTTCGGCATGCTCGTGGCCTCGGGGATCGCCATCTGGTTCGCCGTGCAGTCGTTCATCAACATCGGGATGACCATCGGGATCATGCCGGTGACCGGGCTGCCACTGCCGTTCGTGTCGTACGGCGGCTCGGCCATGTTCGCCGACATGATCGCGATGGGCGTGCTGCAGATCGTGCACCGCCACCAGTTCATGTTCAGCGGCTAGGCCAGGCCCCGTCCCAGCCGTTCATGATCACGGGGGACTTGGCGGGGTGTGCGGGCACAATCCTCGGTGATCACGGACGCGGCCGCTAGCGGGGCACCTCGTCGGCCGGCCGGCAGCGGAGGTGGTGGCTCTCGTCGTCGGTGGACAGGCAGTTCCCGGTGTTCAGGTCGAACTGCCAGCCGTGCACGGTGCAGGTCAGTGTGGTGCCCGAGATCTCGCCGAAGCGGCTCAGATCCCCACGCAGGTGCGGGCAGCGGTGCTGGATGACCCAGTCGCCGAGCCGGATGTCCTCCTCATCGTTGCCCTTGTCGGCGTACCAGCCCTCGGCGTACATCAGCCGGTCGGGCGCCAGGCACTTGAAGAACGTGTACAGGTACTCGTTGTACGGCCCGACCCGGCGGGCGCGGAACCGCATGCTGAGGAAGAGGCTGTTGACCCAGTCGACCTCGTGATCCGCGATCAGCCGCTCGACCAGCGGCCGGGCGATCGTGAACTGGTACCGGCAGGTCTCCCCGGCGTAGGAGCGCACCTCGCCCGCGGGGAAGTCGATCACGATCGGCCGCCCGTCGCCGAGCCGGAGCAGCACCGGCCCGCCCACGCCGGCCTTGATGTGGCCGGCCAGTTCCAGCAGCGGCTCGAACCACGCCTTGAGCTCGGCCAGCACGTCTATCCCGCCGGCCGGCCAGCTGCGCTTGTCCGCCGCGATCCGCTCCCGCATCCTCGCGGCATAGGCGCGCAGGTAGCGCTCCTTGCCGGTGAACGGCTCCATGGCCGCCTCGGTCGTGGTGGGCCAGCGCACCTCGCAGTGATCGTGGTCGATGTCCAGGACCGCGCCGGGGGTGAACGGGCGGCCCTCGATGCCCTGGGCACGGAGGTAGTCGAGGAACACCGTCTGGTCCGGGAAGGTGTTCGCGGGGTCGCCGGTCAGGTCGTTGAACGGGAAAAGCTCCTCGTCGAGGAAGCACGGCGGACCCGCGGAGGGGATCACGTACTTCGCCCCGATCGCCTTGGCGTAGCGGGTCGCGCGGTCCAGGCCGTTGGCCCGCTTGGCGGCGCCGAACGAGCGCTTCGCGGCCTCGGGCAGCTCGTAGGCCCACGGCCACCAGATCGCGCCGGAAAACTGCAGGAAGTGCGCGTCGTAGGGGCCGAAGGCCTGTATCGCTTCCAGGTCGATCGGGCGGGCGTCGTTCTGGTCGAGAATCGTGGCCGTGTCGTCGCCCACCGACAGCGACGAGTCGCCGAGCGGGCCGTCGACCGGCGCCTGCAGCGCCTGCACCATCACCCGCATGCCGTTCAGCTCAACTTCCTTGCCGCTGGGCATGACCACGAACCGGGTGAACCCGAGCTTCTCCAGCTCGGCCCGCAGGTCGGGCACGGGGAAATCGGGCAGCAGCACGGTTGCCTCGCGGGACACATGCTCGCGCAGGTTCTGCGGATCAAAGTGATCCCTGTGCAGGTGGGACACGTAGAGGTAGTCGGCCTTGCCGTAGCGGTCCCAGTCCAGGTCGCTGTTGTCAGGGAACACGAACCACGAGTCGAAGTACGCCGGGTTCTTCCACGGGTCGCACAGGATCGTTCCGCAGCGGGTTTCGATATGCAGGCCAGCATGGCCCAGGCACGTGATCTGCATCCCACCCTCTCATTGCACGCGGCTCGGCGTGTCCCTGTCCGGAGGAAGCGTCATCACTCCAGGTCGCCCGCGGCCGCCCCCCGGCCCGGCTGCGGTCACCCATGCCCTATGACGCAGTTCTAGCATGCCCGGTTGGGCGCCCGGCGACAGCGACACGGCTGCACCCGTCGCGCGAACGGGCGCCTCCGGCCGGCCGCCGACGCCATGCTACCGGCGTTCCCGGCCAATTGCGTCACAGCGGGCCAGACTGCCCGCAGCCGGGCCCTGCCCGTGCCTGGTAAGCCCCCGGCCTGCGCGCTCGTTCCGGCCGGCGCCCCGGCCCGCTGTCCAGAGCGCATCGGTAAGCTGTGACGATGCCCGTCCCGTCGGTATACCCCCAGCTGGAGCCGTTGCTCCCGCTGGTGCGCAAGCCGGTCCAGTACGTCGGCGGGGAGCTGAACTCGGTGGTCAAGGACTGGGATGCCACGGATGTCCGGTGGGCCCTGATGTACCCCGATGCCTACGAGGTCGGCCTGCCCAACCAGGGCATCCAGATCCTTTATGAGATCTTGAACGGTGACGCCCGGGTGCTGGCCGAGCGAACCTACAGCGTGTGGCCGGACCTCGAGAAGCTGATGCGCGAGCATGGGGTGCCGCAGTTCACGGTCGACGCGCACCGGCCGGTGCGCGCGTTCGATGTGCTGGGCGTGAGCTTTGCCACAGAGCTCGGCTACACCAACCTGCTGAGCGCGCTCGACCTGGCCGGGATCCCGCTGTCGGCGGCCGGCCGGGGCCCGGGCGACCCGGTGGTGCTCGCCGGGGGGCACGCGGCCTTCAACCCCGAGCCGATCGCCGAGTTCATCGACGGCGCGGTGCTCGGCGACGGCGAGCAGGCCGTGCTGGGGATCACCGCGCTGATCAGGGAGTGGAAGCAGGCCGGGCGGCCCGGCGGCAGGGACGGCCTGCTGCTGCGGCTGGCCACGGCCGGCGGCGTGTACGTGCCGCGCTTCTACGACGTGGAGTACCTGCCCGACGGCCGGATCGCCCGGGTGGCTCCCAACCGCGAGGGCGTGCCCCGGACGGTGGCCAAGCACACGCTCATGGACCTGGACTCCTGGCCGTACCCGCGCAGGCCGCTGGTGCCCGTGCACGAGGCCGTGCACGAGCGGCTGAGCGTGGAGATCTTCCGCGGCTGCACGAGGGGCTGCCGGTTCTGCCAGGCCGGGATGATCACCCGGCCGGTCCGGGAGCGCACGGTCGCCACGGTCGGCGAGATGGTGGACGCGGGCCTGCAGGCCAGCGGCTTCGGCGAGGTGGGGCTGCTCTCGCTGTCCAGCGCCGACCACAGCGAGATCAACGAGATCGCGAGCGGCCTCGCCGGCCGGTACGAGGGGACGCACGTCGGGCTGTCGCTGCCGTCCACCCGGGTGGACGCGTTCAACGTGACGCTCGCGGACGAGCTGAGCCGCGGCGGGCGCCGCTCGGGTCTCACGTTCGCCCCCGAGGGCGGCACCGACCGGATCCGCAAGGTGATCAACAAGATGGTCACCGAGGAAGACCTGATCAAGACCGTCACCACGGCGTACGCCAGCGGGTGGCGCCAGGTGAAGCTCTACTTCATGTGCGGGCTGCCGACCGAGACCGACGAGGACGTGGTGGCGATCGCCCGGGTGGCCCGCCGGGTGATCGAGGCCGGCCGCGAGGCCACCGGGCGGCGGGACATCCGCTGCACGGTGTCGATCGGCGGCTTTGTGCCCAAGCCGCATACCCCCTTCCAGTGGGCGGCCCAATGCGACGACGGGACGGTGGACGCGAGGCTGCGGGCGCTCGGCAGCGCGATGCGCGCCGACCGGACCTACGGCAAGTCGATCGGCTTCCGCTACCACGAGGGCAAGCCGTCGATCGTCGAGGGCCTGCTGTCCCGGGGGGACCGCAGGGTCGCGAAGGTGATCAAGGCAGCCTGGGCCGACGGCGCGCGCTTCGACGGGTGGAGCGAGTACTTCTCTTTCGGCCGCTGGGAACGCTGCGCCACGGAAGCCCTGGCCGGGGAGAACGTCGACCTGGACTGGTACACCACCCGGGAGCGCGGCTACGGCGAGGTGCTGCCGTGGGATCACCTGGACGCCGGGCTCGACCGGGACTGGCTCTGGCAGGACTGGCAGGCCGCGATCGACCCGGCGGGCGCCGAGGAGGTCGAGGACTGCCGCTGGACCCCGTGCTTCGAGTGCGGGGTCTGCCCGGCCATGGGCACGGAGATCCAGGCGGGCCCCAGCGGGACCAGGCTGCTGCCGCTGACGGTCGTGAACTCCTCCGCGCCGCCGGCAGCCAGCCCCCCTGTGCTCGCGGCCGGCGCTCCCGCGGGGCCTGACGGCGGCACCGGGGGGTATCGCGGCGGCGGGCATGCCAGCGGCGTCCCAGGCGTTGTAATGCTAAACCGCGCGTCTGGAAGTGGAGCGTAGATGTCCCGGCCCGTGCCTGCTGGCCCGCCGCCTGCTCCCGTGGCTCAGCGCCTGGTGATCAGGTACGCTAAGCGAGGCAGGATGCGTTTCGCGAGCCACAGGGACGTCGCGCGTGCGGTCGAGCGGGGAGTGCGCAAGGCCTGCTTGCCCGTCGCCTACTCCGCGGGATTCTCGCCGCATCCGAGGATCTCGTACGCGGGGGCGGCGCCGACCGGAGCCGCGAGCGAGGCCGAGTACCTGGAGATCGCGCTCACTGGCGCGTGTCCCGCACCCGACGTGCGGGACCGGCTCGACGCCGCCCTGCCAGACGGGATTGACGTGATCGAGGTTCTGGAGCTGGCCAAGGAGCCAGGAGGCAGGGCGGCCCTGCGGCTTGAGGCGTCGCAGTGGCAGGTGGCCCTGCAGGGGGTCGCGCCGGGTGAGGCAGCCCGGGCCGTCCAGGCCTTCCTGGCCGCAGAGAGCGCCTTCGTGGAAAGAAGCACCAGCAAGGGAACCCGGCTGCTCGACACCCGGGCCGCCGTGGTCGCGCTCGAGCTTGACCGGCGTGCCGCGCAGCAGGCGGACGCCGGATGTGCCATCATTCGAATGGTTGTTCGGCACTTGACACCTGCCGTACGACCCGATGACATCCTGGCTGCACTCAGCACCATGGCAGCCCTGACGCCGTCGTCACCACCCGTGATGACCAGGCTGGCGCAGGGGGCACTGGACATGGAGGCCGTTATCGGGGGCACCCGCACCGGCGGTGCCACCGGCACAGGCGAGCTTGTACCGCCACGGTCCTCAGAGCTGATGCTGGCCGGGTCCGCAGAGCCGCCGACGGCGGGATCGACCCCCCGGTCGCCCGGCCGGGCTGCGGCTAAGGGACAGGAAGAGGAAACACGCCTGCTGGAAGCGGGCACCGCAGCGGCACGTCCCGCAGTGGTTGCCACCGCGCCAGCCAGCGCGTACGAACAGCTCCCGCGTGGCGCGGCAGGGCCAGCGCTTGGCCCGCGCGCCCGGGAGTACGACGGGAGATTGCCCGGATGCTCGAAACCGAGCGATTCGACAGAGAATCAGATAACGATGACAGGCCACCCCGTGATGGCCACACCGCTGACGTAAGCCCTGGCCCGGCCGATGCCGGGCAGGAAAGCGCGGCCGACCCCGGCAGCAGGGAAGCCGGGGCGCGCAGCCGGGGGCTGTTCCGGCGCCGCCGGGCGGCGACCAGGCCGGCCGGCCCGCCAGCCGACGACCTGGCCGGCGATCCTGGCCAGGAAGCCGGCGACCAGGGCTC
>JASHPR010000229.1 GCA_030038015.1 Streptosporangiaceae bacterium | reverse complement strand
CCGAACGAGCCCCGGCGCTGATCGTGGTACTTGCCGCCGGCCAGTTCCTCGCGGGTGCGGTCGTCGAGGATCACGAATTCCTCGCCCGACTTGTTCATCCCGACCGCTGCTATGGTCAGGCCCTTGGCGTTCTTAGCCTGGCACTCCGGTGCCATGCAGTAGTTGTACTTCTGTGCTCTCTCGGGGTGCAATTCACTCCCGCACGTGATGCACTTCGGCATGGTCCTCCTTGGCCGGCGGGAAACCGCTTGCTGAGAAACGCCGGAACCGGCCGTGCTGTTCCCGCGAGCACCCTCTGGCCAGCGGTAACGCCATCAGCGCCGGTGTGCCTGATGAAAGCGGCCGGCTAATCCAGTGCCCTGCTCAGCCTGGGCGTGGCATCGGTGAGCCCACAAGGCGGTTCACGGTGGCCCGCGGCATTATCGTGCGGGCTGTGAGCGGTGCCATGCCACATCGCGAAGGCCACGACCTGGCGGCCGGCCGTGACCTGCTCGCGGAGCAGGTGGCCTGCTACCGTCGCCGGGGGGCGAATACGACGTGACAGCGTACGGGGACCTGGACGCGGCGCAGGCCCGCATCACGCGGATAGTAGCCGCGATGCGGCCTGCCGGGAACGTGCTGGAGATCGCCTGCGGACGGGCCTGTGGACCGGCGCGCTCGCACGAGCGGCGCCGGCGGTGACCGCGATCGACGCCGCCCCCGAAGCGGTCGGCATCGCCCGCGGGCGGGTCGCGCGGCAAACGTCCGGTTCGAGGTCGCCGACGTGTTCTGCTGGCAGCCGGCAGCGCGGTTCGACACGGTCTTCTTCGCGTTCTGGCTGTCGCACGTGCCAGCCAGCCGGTTCGGGCAATTCTGGCGGCAGCTGCGAGGCCTGCTCACCAGGCAGGGCCAGGTGCTCTATGTCGCGGGCAGCGACGAAATCATCCGGCGCCAGGCCTGCCCAGTTACGCGCCCGGTTGTTCTGGATGCATCCATAGCGCCGTTGCTGCGCATCGGGATCGGCAGGTTCAAGCCGCTGGTCACGGCGCACACGCCGCCGGGCGCGCCGAGCCGGGCGCTGCTGCCCGCGCCGGCGGTCGCGCTCGCGATCTCGCTGACCGAGGGCAATGCGCCCGCCGCGCGGTAGAGCGCGCCCGGGGCTGCAGGAATCCGCACCGGTTCGAGCGGGCGGGGGCCGGCCGGATCCGGGTCGCGCCTGGGAGTTCACCAAGCGGTACTGCCGGTGACGGGGCCAGGACCACTACGATCCTGGCCATGAACCCCCTGTCGGGCGTGCTCGGCGAGGCGTGGCAGATGTACCGGGCGCACGCCGGGCACCTGCTTGCCATCGCCTTCATCATCTACGTGGGCGCCGCCATCGTCGCGGGGGTGCTGGGGCTGGCCGGCGCCGTCGGGGCGCTGCTCGCCGCGATCGTGGAGCTGTTCGCCGCGTTCCTGCTGCAGGCGGCCCTGGTCAAGGCGGTGCAGGACGTGCGGGACGGCCGCGCCGACCTGTCCATCGGCGAGACGGTGTCCGCGGCCGTCCCCTGCATCTGGTCGGTTGCCGGGGCGTCGATCCTGGCCGGGATCGCGATCGCGATCGGCCTGGTCCTGATCATCGTCCCCGGGCTGTGGCTGATCACCATCTGGGCGGTGATCATCCCGGTCATCGTCATCGAGCGATCCGGGGCGCTGGCGTCGTTCGGGCGCAGCAGGCAGCTCGTCCGCGGCCACGGGTGGCACGTCTTCGGCACGCTCGTGCTCGTGTTCATCATCATGCTCGTGGTGGACGTCCTGGTGTCGCTCATCTTTTCGGCGCTGCCCTACGTCTGGCGCACCGGCCTGGGCACGATCATCTCCGGGACCCTGGTCGCCCCGTTCCTCGCCCTGGCCGTGACGCTTATCTATTACCGGCTCTCCGCCGCGCGCGGCGGCTCGCCCGGCACCGCCGAAGGCCCCATGGCAGCGTGACGGAGGCGCCGGTGTTCGAGCGCGTCGTGGACGTCCGGTGGCGTGACGTCGACGCGCTGCGGCACGTCAACCACGCTGTGTTCCTCACCTACCTCGAGGAGGGCAGGGACGCCTTCTACTCGAAGATCCTGTGCGCCGACCCGGTGTACGTGGTCGTCAGGATCGAGGTGGACCTGCACGCGGAGGTCCGCCTGGCCGACCGGCAGGTGCGGGTGCGCGTGGCGGTGGAGCGCGTGGGCACCACGAGCCTGACCACCAGGGAGACCATCCTGACGCCGTCCGGCCAGGTCGCGGCCGACGCGCGGGTCGTCACGGTCCGCTGGGACGCCGACCACGGCAAGCCGGTGCCGTTCAGCGAGGACGAGCGTGCCCGGCTGGCCGATGCCATGACCGGCTGACCTCGCTGCCCGTTCAGGAAAATGCGCCGGGGGGCGGCGGCGGGGACGGCTCGGCGTCCGCGTCTGTGATCGCCCCGGCCCCGGCCACGAACCGGCCGAGCGCCTCGCCGTGCACCACCCGCGCGGGGAACGGGTCGGCCGCGGCGCGCCTGGTCAGCTCGCCGGCCGGAAGCTCATCGCCGGACGCGGCGACCACCAGGTTGCCGAACCTGCGGCCGCGCAGCACCCCCGCCTCGGCGATCACGCAGGCGTGCCGGAACACCGAGCGTACGGCGGCCACCCGGCGCCGCGCGTGGGCCAGCGGCGGGCCGTCGCCGATGTTGGCCGCGAAGATCCCCGACGGGCGCAGCGCCCTGGCCGCCGCGGCGGTGAACTCCGCCGAGGTCAGGTGCGCCGGGGTCTGCCCGGCGGCGAACACATCCGCGACGACCACGTCGAACGAGCCCGCCGGGACCCGTTCCAGGACGGCGCGGGCGTCGGCGACGCGCACCGTGATCCGGCCCTCCCTGGTCCGCGACCGGCTGGGCTGTGCCAGCGGCAGCCGCTGCCGGACCAGCCTGGCGACCTCCGCGTCGGACTCGGCCGCGAGCTGGCTGGAGCCCGGCCGGGTCGCGGCCACGTACCGGGCCAGGGTCAGGCCGCCGCCGCCGAGGTGCAGCACCCGCAGCGGCGCCCCGGCCGGGGCGGCCAGGTCGATCAGGTGCCCGAGCCGCCGCATGTACTCGAAATCCAGGTGCCGCGGGTCGTCGAGATCGACGTGCGACTGCGGGACGCCGCCGACGAGCAGCATCCACGCGCGCCGCCGGTCCAGGTCGCCGAGAAGCTCGACCCGCGCGGCGGCGCCGGGCTGGCCGCCGCCCGCCGCGTCCCGGCCCGGCTGCTGACTCAATGGCCCCGCCTCAGGTGCTGGCACCGGCAGCACGATCCGGGCCGGGCCGGCGATGCGCTTGCCGTGCCGCGGGAACGAACCGGTAGCGTGCGGGTGTGGAGCATACCCGACTGGGCCGTACCGGCCTTAAGGTGTCGAGGCTGTGCCTGGGCACGATGACCTTCGGACTGCAGAGTGACGAGACCACGTCGGTGGCCGTCCTCGACCGGGCCGCCGAGGGAGGCATCGACTTCCTCGACACCTCCGACGCGTACCCGCTCGGCGGGGACCTGGGCACCACGGGGGTGACCGAGGAGATCCTCGGCCGCTGGCTGCACGGCCGGCGGGACCGGTTCATCGTCGCGACCAAGTGCTTCGCCCCGACCGGGCCCGCGCCGTTCGACGGCGGCAACTCGCGCAAGCACATCATGTCCGCCGTCGAGGCCTCGCTGCGGCGGCTGCAGACCGACTACATCGACCTGTACCAGCTGCACGGCTACGACACGGACACGCCGGTCGACGAGACGCTGGGTGCCCTCGACGACCTCGTCCACCAGGGCAAGGTGCGCTACCTCGGGGTCTCGAACTTCCTCACCTACCAGCTCGTGCGGGCGGTGGGCCGGGCCGAGACGCTGGGGCTGACCCGCCCCGACTGCGTGCAGCCCCGCTACAACCTGCTGTTCCGGCAGATCGAGCGGGAGATGCTGCCGTACTGCGGCGAGGACGGCATCGGCGTCATCCCCTACAACCCGATCGCGGGAGGGCTGCTGTCCGGCAAGCACAACCGGTCCGGGCCGCCGCCCGAGGGGGGCCGCTTCACGCTCGGCACCGCGGGCCGGATGTACCAGGACCGGTACTGGCGGGAGCGCGAGTTCGACACCGTCGAGGAGGTGCGCCGGATCGCGGACGAGGCCGGGGTGAGCATGGTCACGCTCGCGGTCGCCTGGGTGCTGGCGAACCCGGTGATCACGGCGCCGATCATCGGGGCCAGCCGCCCCGGGCAGCTCGATGCCAGCCTGGCGGCGGCCGGGTACACGCTCGACGAGGAGCTCAAGCGCAGGCTGGACGAGCTCACCCACTCCTACCGCATGGGTGACGCGCCGAGGTAGGCCGTGGCGCCGGGCGGCCGGGCGGCCGCGGGCGGGTGTCACGTTCACGCCTCGCTGCCATGCGTCCTGCGGAACTCGCGCAGCCAGCCGAGAGAATCCTCGGGCCGTGCGGTCGACGGGCGGTACTCGGCGCCGACCGCGCCCCGGTAGCCTTTGGCGGCGATGTGGCTCAGCAGGAACGGGTAGTTGATCTCGCCGGTGCCCGGCTCGTGCCTCCCGGGCACGTCGGCGACCTGGATGTGGCCGATGAGGTCCCAGTGGGCGTCCAGCGTCGCCGTGAGGTCGCCCTCGGCCCGCTGCATGTGGTACGCGTCGTACTGCAGCCGCACGTTGGGCCTGGCCACGCCGGCGATGAAGCCGGCCGCCGCCGCGGTGGTGCTCAGCAGCACCGGGCCGTTGTCCATCGGGTTGATGGCCTCGATCATCACCTCGCAGCCGGCCCGGGCGGCCAGGTCGGCGGCCCAGGCCACGTTATCCCGGGCGCAGGCCAGCTGCTCGGCCAGCGAGTACCGCTCCCGCCGCAGCCCGACCAGCAGGTTCAGCCGCGGGCAGCCGCACGCCTGGGCGATCGCCAGCGCGGCCGGCACGTTGGCGCGCAGCCGGTCGCGGTGGCGCGGGTCGGCGGCGAGGCCGCGTTCGCCGGCGTCAAGGTCGCCGGCGTCGAAGTTCAGCAGTGCCAGCCGCACGCCCCACCGGGCGGCCAGCCCGGGCAGCGTCTGCGCGTCGGTCAGGCCCGGCCACCACAGTTCGACGGCGCCGAACCCCGCCCGGGCGGCGCGCCCGAAACGCTCCGCCAGTGGCAGGTCCGCCCACAGCATCGACAGGTTCGCTGCGAAGAGCACGGCACCCCCCTGGCCCGGATGTCCTCCCATGGTCTCGCACCTGCCGGCCCGGCCGCATCGTGTGTACTCTCCGGGCATGGACCCAGCCGGCTACCTAGCCCACCTGACGAGCGAGTTCGCTGCCTTCGAAGCCTGCCTGGGCGGCGATCTTGCCGCACCGGTCGAGCACTGCGGCGACTGGACGCTGTACGACCTCGCCGACCACCTCGGCCGGGGCAACCTGTGGGCGGCGGCCGCGGTGACCGAGCAGCGCGGCGACTACGAGCCGCCCGCCGGGCCGCGCGAGCCGGCGGCGCTGGCGGCGTGGCTGCGCGGCACCTGCGGCGTGCTGCTCGGCGCGCTGGACACCGACCCGTCGGCCAGCGCGTGGACGATCGCACCGCCGCCCACGGTCGGGTTCTGGCAGCGGCGGAGGTGCCTGGAGACCCTGGTCCACCGCTGGGACGCCGAGCACGCGACCGGTACCGCCGGCAACCTGGACCCCGGGCTGGCCGACGACGGCGTCGCGGAGGTCATCGACACGATGGCGCCGCGCCAGGTCCGGCTCGGCCGCGCCAGCGCCCCCGCGCACGCGATCGGCCTGAACGCGACCGACACCGGGTCGGTGCGGGCTCTGGGGCCCGGCGAGCCGGTCGCCGTGGCCTCCGGCACCGCCGCCGACCTGCTGCTCCTGCTGTGGGGGCGGCTCGCCGCGGACGATCCGGCGATCACCTGGGACGGTGACCGGGAGCGGGCCCGCGCCGTCCTGGCCGGCGGCCTGGTCCCCTGACATCCCCGCGGCCCGCCTCGCCCCGCGCGCCGTGGATGCCCCTCCTTGCACCGGTCCGGCGGGGTCCCGGCCGATAGGGTCGAGGTATGGAATATCGCACTCTTGGCGGGTCGGGTCTGCGGGTTTCCGTGCTGACGATGGGCACGATGACGTTCGGCGGGAAGGGGGCCTTCGCGAACGTCGGGTCGACCGGCGTGGACGAGGCCAGGCGGCAGGTGGACATGTGCCTGGACGCCGGGATCAACCTGATCGACACCGCCGACGTCTACTCGGACGGCCTGGCCGAGGAGATCGTCGGCCAGGTGCTGGACGGGCGCAGGGACCGGGTGCTCGTGGCCACCAAGGTGCGGATGCCGATGGGCCGGGGCCCGAACGACGCCGGGCTGTCGCGGCACCACGTCATCACCGGCTGCGAGGACAGCCTGCGCCGCCTCGGCACCGATCACATCGACCTCTACCAGGTGCACGAGTGGGACGGCCAGACCCCGCTCGAGGAGACGCTGGAGGCCCTTGACCTCCTCGTCCAGGCTGGCAAGGTGCGCTACGTCGGCGCGTCCAACTACACGTCCTGGCAGCTGATGAAGGCGCTGGGCACCGCTGACCGGGCGGGCCTGCCGCGCTTCGTCAGCCAGCAGATCTACTACTCGCTGCAGGCCCGCGAGGCGGAGTACGAGCTGATCCCGCTGGCGGTCGACCAGGGCCTGGGCGTGCTGGTGTGGAGCCCGCTGGCGGGCGGGCTGCTCTCCGGCAAGTACCGGAGGAACCAGCAGGCGCCCGCCGGGTCGCGGCAGCTCACCGACTGGGGCGAGCCGCCGGTCTACGACCAGGAGAAGCTCTACGACATCATCGAGGCCCTCGTCGGCATCGCCGGGCAGCGGGCGGTGTCCGCCGCGCAGGTGGCCCTGGCCTACACCCTCGGCAAGCCCGCGGTCAGCTCGCTGGTGATCGGGGCCCGGACCACCGAGCAGCTGGCCGACAACCTGGCGGCCGCCTCGCTCAGCCTCACCGACGGCGAGCGCTCGCAGCTGGACAAGGTCACCGCGCCGCCGCTGATCTACCCGTACTGGCACCAGGCGAGCACCGCCAGCGACCGGCTCTCACCCGCCGACCTGACGCTGCTGGGCCCGCACATCGGCTGAACGCCACGCCCCGGGCCGCCCCGGCTGCCCGCCTGCCCTGGCCGGGGGCGTTCCGCGACATACCACCCGGTGACGTGCCCGATGCCAGCAGCACCACCAGGATCATCCAGCAGGTCGGCGGATCCTTCGGCAGCGCCATCCTGGCCTTCATCCTCGCCAGCGTGCTCACCAGCCACCACGCCGTCACCGCCGCCGCCCGCGCTTCCGCCTTCGACACCGCGTTCTGGTGGGCCATCGCCCTCACCGCGCTGGCCCTCGTCCCCGCCATCCTGCTCCCGGCCGGAAAGGCGCAGCCGGCGGCGCAGAACACTGCTCAGTCGGCGATGGCAGGGTAGACGAGCGTCTTGAGCTGCCCGCGGAAGTTGAACGTGCCTGAGGGCAGCAGCTGGGTCATGAAAACCGCGGTCAGGTCCTCGACCGGGTCCACCCAGAAGATCGTCGACGCGGCGCCGCCCCACATGTACTCGCCGGGGGAGCCGATCACCTGCGTGGCCGTCGGGGCCTTGGCGACGGCGACGGTGAGGCCGAAGCCCATGCCCGCGAACCCGGCCTCGCCGTACCCGCCGGGCGCCGCGAACGCCTCCAGGTCGCCGTCCCCGGGGAGGTGGTTGGCGGTCATCAGCTCGACCGTCTTCCGCCCCAGGATGCGCACGCCGTCCAGCTCGCCGCCGCCCAGCAGCATCTCGCAGAACCGCAGGTAGTCCGTTGTGGTGGAGACCAGCCCGCCGCCGCCGGACAGGAACGACGGCTCCTTCCGGTAGCCGCTGTGCTGCGGGTCGTCGGCCAGGACGAGCTGCTTGCGCGCGTTGCGCCGGTAGCACGCGGCGAACCGGTTCACCTTCCCGTCAGGGACCGCGAACGCCGTGTCGTTCATGCCAAGGGGCCGGAAGATCGCCTCCCGCAGGTAGTCGTCGAAGCGCTGCCCGGAGATGATCTCGACGAGCCGGCCGCACACGTCCGTCGACACCGAGTACAGCCAGTGCCTGCCGGGATGGAACTCCAGCGGGTAACCGGCATAGTGCTCCACCATGCTGGCCAGCGTGGCGTCCGGCCCCCGCCGCAAGCCGGGGACGAACCCGCCGCCGCGTTCGGCGTTCTCGTCCGAGAACAGTTCCTGCAGCGTCGGCCTGCCCCCGAAGCCGAGGCCGGACGTGTGCATCATCAGGTCGCGCACGGTCATCGGGCGCTCGGGGTCGACGAGCCGCTGCGACCCGTCCGGCGCCCGCTCGCGGACCTTCAGGTCGCGCCACTGCGGGATGAAACGCGTCACCGGGTCGCTGAGCTGGAACGTGCCGCGCTCGTACAGCGACAGCAGCGCGACGCCGGTGATCGGCTTGGTCATCGAATAGATGCGCCAGATCGTGTCCTCCTCGACCGGCAGCGACCGCTCCAGGTCCCGGAACCCGAGGGACCGGAAGTAGCCCAGGTGGCCATGCCTGGCCACCGCGACCTGGCAGCCGGCGATGCGCCCGGCGTCGATGTAGCGGTGCTGCAGGTGCTCGGCGATCCGCTCGAGCCGCCGCTCGTCGAGCCCAGCTCCGACAGGGTTGACCTTCATGCGCGTTCTCCCTGTCCCGTCGGGCGGGCGTCCAGAAAGGGGGCGGCCGTGTCTTACGCGGCCAGGAACACGCTATCTCCCGGCCAGGCCAGCGGCGAGGGGCGCGGCAGGCCGCGGCCGCACGCCCATCTTTCCGGGCGCGCCTGACCAGTTGGTACCGGGTATCGCTGACGCTATCGGCGCGGTTCGGCTGTCACGCGTGATTGACCCGTTCCGCGGGGCCGCGGCTCTGGCAGTGAGCCTTTTCCATCCTGGTTATGCTTCGCGGAGCTGCAGTACGTGGATGGCCTTGGCGAGCTGACCGGCGCGCCCGGGGGAAAAGGTCCCGGCCCGCCCCAAGCCCGGCCTCGCCGCCGCTAGCGTGAGTTGAGCGTCCCGAACGTCGCTGGGCGCATAGCGTTCCCGCCGTTGCAGAACCCCCGTCCGCTACCGGGAGATGGCTGGCGGCCGGCAGCCTTGACTCTCACCTTGGGGGAGCCCGCACACTCACCTTGCCGGGCCGGATCGGCCCGGCGACGAGGGAGTCAGCGTGAAAGAAATCGGCATCGGAGAGTTCGCGCGACGGTCCCGCCTGTCGCTGAAGGCACTGCGCCTCTACGACGAACGCGGGGTGCTGGTGCCTTCGCGCGTCGATCAGGCGTCTGGCTATCGCTACTACGACACAGCCCAGCTGGAGGAGGCACGCGTTGTCGTGATGCTGCGCCAGTTGCAGTTGCCGCTCGCGGTGATCAAGGAGCTGCTCGCGTGCGATCCGGCCGATGCGGCGACCCGCATCGCTGAGCATTGGCGCGATGCCGAGACGGCACACGACGCGCGGCGCGAGCTAGCCGACTACCTCGTCAACCTATTGAGCGGAAAGAGGTCCGTGATGTACGAAGTGGCCACGCGGGAGATGCCCGAGCGGAGCCTGCTCTGTGTCAAGCGCAACGTCGACGAGCAGGGGGCGTGGGCGTTCGGCAAGGAGTTCATCGCGATCTTGCGCGAGCGCCCGCTCCCGAAGATCGAAGGACGAGCAGGCGGGTTCTTCTGCATCTACTGGGGGTGGGTGAGCGCTGACAGCGATGGCCCGGTCGAATGGTGCAGGCCGGTTCCCGATGCGGAGGCCAATGCTCTTGCGGAGCGCTATCCCGAGCTGACGTTGCGGACCGAGCCGGCGCACCGGGAGGCGTTCGTCGCGCTGCCACTTGGTCCGGGTGGTGGGGTATCACCGGTGCACTTTCAGCTCGCCATGGAGTCACTGCAGGCTTGGGCGCAGGAGCAGGAGCAGGAGCACGAGGGTGAGCGTCTTAGCATCGAGCCCGGAGACCTCGGCCTGCGCCTCACCTATTTCGCGACCGGGCCGGTCACCGCGACGAGTGTCCCTGATGACTACTGCGACGTCGCCGTCCCGTTCGCGTAAAGCGATGATCGAAGCCCACGGCCTGGTCAAGCGCTACGGCTCCACCATGGCCGTGAACGACCTGTCTTTCTCCATCCGGCCCGGCATGGTCACCGGTTTCCTCGGCCCGAACGGCGCCGGGAAGACCACCACCATGCGGATGATCCTGGGCCTGGACGCGCCGACGCAGGGCTCGGTGACCGTAGGCGGGCGCAGCTACCGCGACCTGCCGGCGCCCATGCGCGAGGTGGGCGCCCTCCTGGACGCCAAGGCGCTGCACGGTGGCCGCCGGGCCCGCGACCACCTGCTGTGCCTGGCCCACAGTAACGGCATCCCCCGCAGCCGGGTGGACGAGGTGCTCGGCACCGTCGGTCTGGAGGGCGTGGCCAGGCGCCGGGCGAAGGGCTTGTCGCTGGGCATGGGTCAGCGGCTCGGCATCGCCTCGGCGCTGCTCGGGGACCCGGCCGTGCTCATCTTCGACGAACCAGTGAACGGCCTCGACCCCGACGGCATCCACTGGGTCAGGACCCTGATGCGGACGCTGGCCGCCGAGGGCCGCACCGTGCTGGTCTCCAGCCACCTGATGAGCGAGATGGCGCTGACCGCCGACCACCTGCTGGTCATCGGCAAGGGCCGGCTGATCGCCGACACCAGCGTGGACGAGTT
>JASHPR010000228.1 GCA_030038015.1 Streptosporangiaceae bacterium | reverse complement strand
GGCAGCGGGACCGTCAGCAGGATCGTCAGGACGCCCGCGCCGATCGCTCTCAGAAGGCGGCGTTCAGGATCGCCACTGGAATTAACAACCTTGACCAGGCAATCGTGACATGGCTCGCTAAGCCCGAGGACGCGGCAGCACTGACCCACACGTATAACGAGAACGCACAAGCGATCGGTGCCCAGAGCATGGAACTCACCGATAAAGACCTCAGGGCCCGTGTGCTCACCCACCTCCAGCTGGTTAGTCTGCTCGTGGGGGATGCGAGGCAATACGCTGCGCAATTTGCCCGACAAAGCGGCATGGCCGAAGAGAATGACCAACTCCGCATTCAGGTCCAAAAGCTAGAAGAACTGGCTGGTATCGAGAACGACCATGCCAACGCAATACGCGAAGCCATCGAGGCCCATGTCAATGAGCAGGCGTTGCCGACCTATCAACGGCTACCACCAGATATTAGAGAAAGACTACAGCGGTTCCCGCACCCAGCGGACTCGCCAACCTACTGACCACCTGCTAGCGGTCGGTAGGGCGCCTGGTTGCACGAATACCCGATGCACCATGAGCCAATCCGTATCAGCTATGGTAACTTAAGCCAATCAGTAGGGAGAAGATATGGGTGCTAGACCTGAGCAGCAGCTGACACTCAACTTCCTTGCCGCTCTCCACGGGCTCTGGGTGAAGTTCCCTGGGAGTTACGAGGTCGAAGAAAGCGCGGATGATCTCATACCAGCCCTGCCACAGATATGCATTAAAGCGCTAGCCACCGACGTTCGGGACGGGTCTTCCGCTAAAAGTCAACGTGAACAGGTCATTGACGGTCGCATTTCGTATGTAGACGGCACCGAGGGGCCTCTTAACCTGCGCGAGGTGGTAAATAAGATCATACACGGCACGCCCACTTTGGTGGTAGTAGAGGACGGGACTGTAAGTTTGCATTTTCGCAATAACGGCACTCGCGATTGGAGTAAAGCATGGTTCTCAGGCACGCAGTTGCTGCGAGTGCTTGACAGAAAACTCCACAAGCACCCGGCCGATCGGCGCGAAAATGAGATTGCTCGATTCCTCGAGAGCTTGGGAACCGGAACCTTCCTCCCGATCCGCGCGCCTGACATTCTTGGCGTGGCGGCGGCGAACTCAAATGACGTCTAAACCCAGACGTCCGCTGTGCTGCGATGAAATACTAAGGACCATCGGCGACGTGCATGCATAGCAGCGACGGAATAATGGTCAAATGAGTTTGCGAATCTTCGGTGTGATACCTATTCCGTACCCACATCATCCGATGTTCATGGCAGTGATACGACAGGTTCAGCTCGCCGCCGTGGTCATGGCGGTGAGGACGATGTTGTGGATGTGGGGGTGCGGGGCGCCGTGTGGGCTGGTGTGGTGCTCGAAAGAGGCGACCATCCAGCGCTGGGGCTTGACCGGCGAGAACCGGGTCAGGCCTGTGCCCTGCATGAACTCGAGCACCGCGTAGTTCGCTGACCAGGCCTGTGACCAGATGCCCCGGAGGTTCTCCCAGAGCCGGGCGGCGCGCTCGGAGTCGCCGGCGTGATACGCGCGCATGGCGGCCTGGAACACCTGGCTGTGTTCGGCGGTGAGTTCGTCGGGGGCTTCCCAGGTGAGATCGGCGATCTCGCTTCCGGCGGCTAGGCGCTGCAGCGTCACGTTGTCCACGTCGGCGCCTAGCGGCAGGCCGTAGCCGGGGCAGGCCAGGCCGGTCCAGGTACCGGAGGTCTCGGTGTGGCTGTGGTCCAGTACGTGGCTCAGGTCGTCGTGGACCCAGGTGGTCCGCAGCACGCCCGTCAGGCCCATGCCGGTGATGGCGATGGCTGTCATCGAGGTCACCTCCCGGTCCCTAGGATGCCTCGGGGCACTGTCAATCTGCGGCCTCCGGGTCGGCGTCGGGTGCACGCCAGCTTTGTTGGAGATGATCTTGCGTGGCTGTCTGGCCTGCGGGTCTGAGTCGCGGTGTCTGTCAGATGGCGGAGCGTAGCCTGACCGGCTGGGCAGTGCGGGCTGGCCAAAGCTCATCCCAGCGTCCGCTGGCGTGCTGGCAGCGCAGGGCAATGATGTCCGCGGCGCCCTCGGTGCTCCAGTGCATGCCTGCCTGCTTGGCACGCTGGACCACGATCGCCTTGATGCCGCCCTCGATGGCGCCCGAGCCGGTGAACATCCCCAGCTTTTTGAAGTCGGCGTAGCGCATCCGGTGGGCGTTGCGCCTGAAGTAGCCGAGCTTTTTGTCCAGTTCCTCGGCTTTGACGCCGGCGAGCGGGTAGCAACTGGCGGCGTCGATGATGGCCTGGATGTTCCCGGCGTCGAGTTCTCCGCTGCGGCTGGCCAGCCACTGCTGCGGGTCGGGGGTGATGAACGCCAGGTGGCTGGCCAGGCCGGTCAGGTGCTGGCGGGCGTGGTAGATGTCCACGATGTGGCTGGCGTGCGGGTAGAGCTTCTCGGCCATCGTCCAGATCCACGCCGCCCCGTCGCCGAGCGCGACGACCTGCCGGCAGTGCTCGCCGCCGCGGCGCAGGTACTCAGCCTCGACCAGCTCGGCCAGGGCGTTCTTGCCGTCGAAGCTGAAGACATAGGTAGACGAGCCGGGGTCCATCACCGGCCTGCCGTCGTCGTCGAGGCGGGAGACGGTGAAGAACCGGGCGAGCTTGACCTCGCGGGTGCCGGCCTTGCCGTCTTCTGACTTGCCCGCCCGGCCCTCGGTCTCGCTGGGCCGCACCGGCACGCCGGTCCCGTCCACTTCCACGTAGAGCATGCCGGGGACCGGCTCTGCCGGGGGCAGCGGGCAGATCCGCCGCCCGCGGATCGCGGCGGCCTCGGCCTGGCTGGCGGCACGGGCGGCCGCGCCGGACGCCTCGGCGGACCGCTCGATCGTGCGGGGACTGACGGTGATGCCGGCCAGGGCGGCGATCAGGCCGGCGGCGCGGGCGAAGGACGCCTCCGAGCCGGCCAGGGCGTTCATCTCCGCCAGGCCCGGCGACTCGGTCGCGCCTGCCACCCCGAGCTGGCCGTCGCGGGGCGCGAACCCGTGCTTGCACGCCGCGCAGTGATACCACGCCCGCTGCAGCGTAACGGGGCCGAGCACGGTGGTGATGGTCTTGTCCCGGCTGCCGGCGTAGCCGGCCTGGTGGCCGTCCGGGCATTTCGCGTGCGGCCCGGCGTAGCCGTCGCCGCCGCCGGCCAGCACCGCTTCCAGCAGCCGGGCGCCGGCCGAGGTGAGCGCCGTGCGCATCGCCTGCTCCAGCACGCCCAGCCCCTGCCCGGACCCGAGCATGCCCGCGGCCAGCCCGGCCAGCCTGCCTACCTCGGCGGCGGCGATCTCCTCGATCCGCGCCGCGAGCCCCCCTTTTCCCCCTCCGCGGGCGGGGGCGCCCCGATGGCCGTGACCGGCCGGGCCGCGCAGATCGCCTCGCTGACGGCGCTCACCTCCTCCACCAGGTCAGCGAACCGCTGGTGCTCGGCCACCTCCCGGCGCGCCTTGTCCAGCTCCGGCCCGGGTTTCAGGTGCACGTTGACCGTCTTGCCGCCGACCCGGCGGGTCAGGTTCCACTGCGGGCCGTGACCGCGGTGGCCGGGCTGCGCGCACTGACAGGTCGGCTTGCCGCACTTGCGCCACACCGCGTTCAGCGCGCCCCGGCGGAAGTCCCCGACCTGGCCGATCAGCGCGAACAGCTCGGCGCGGCGGCGTTCGAGCCAGGCCAGGTCACGTCCGGACAAGTCAGCCACCAGGTGCCTCCCTAATCTGAGTGTTAACATCACTCAGACTAGCCGT
>JASHPR010000001.1 GCA_030038015.1 Streptosporangiaceae bacterium | reverse complement strand
GTTGGCGACGCCGTCGTCGATCTCGGTGCCGAGAAAGACTATCCGCTCCGACAGCAGCCGCGAGTAGATGTCGTAGGCGCGCTCGCCGAGCGCGGTGCGCTCCACCACCGTGGGAATCGTGTACTGGCCCATGGTCAGAACCTGGCCATCCGGTTCGCGACGGCAGGCCGGACGTCGTCCACCCGCTCCATGATGTGGTCGATGATCCCGTACTCCAGCGCCTCCTCGGCGCTGAACCAGCGGTCGCGCTGGCTGTCCTGCTCGATGCGCTCGGGCGTCTGGCCGGTGTGCTCGGCGATCAGCCTGGTCATCAGCGCACTTGTTTTCTCCAGCTGGGCCGCATAGATCTCCACGTCCGCGGCTGTGCCGCCGAAGCCAGCTGATCCCTGGTGCATCAGGATCTGGGCATGCGGCAGGCTATAGCGCTTGCCCGCGGCCCCGGTGCAGAGCAGGAACTGGGCCATGCTGCCTGCCAGCCCAAGCGCGAGGGTGCTGACGTCGTTGGGAATCAGCCGCATGGTGTCATAGATCGCCAGGCCAGCGCTTACCGAGCCGCCGGGAGAGTTGATGTACAGGCTGATGTCGCTGCGCGCGTCCTCCGCGGACAGTAGCAGCAACTGAGCGCACAGCCGGTTGGCGACCCGGTCGTCGACCTCGGTCCCGAGGACGATGATGCGCTGGTAGAGCAGCCTGGTGATCAGCTGATCATCAAGCGTGCCGAATGACGTCGGCTCGGCCACAGCAGCCCGCATGGTCTTCCCTGCCTTCACGATCTGGTCTGTGCACCCACGATCGCTGGCCCGCACCGCGCCGGCCAAGGAAATCTGCTGTTAGCAGAGCCGCTCAGGGTGTGCCCCGCGGCTTCAGTAGCGGTTGCCGCGGATCAGGTTGTGACGGCCCCTGTTCACGACGGGCTTGCCGGAGTTGGGCAGCGGGCGCCCGAACCGGTCAAGGCCGATGTAGTTGCTGATCACCTGGTTGAAGCTGGTGCCCGCCAGCAGCGTCACGCCGTTGCCGGTATTGCCGCTGATCAGGTTGGCCCGGCGCAAGGCCGGCTTGCCGACGAAGTTGCCGTAGGCGCTGCCGGCGATGAGCACGCCGCCCGCGCGATTGCCCATGGCCTTGGTGCCGAGCAGGCTCGTGCCGATGAAGCTTGTGAACACGAGATTGCCATGAGCGCCGCCCGTGATCGCCAGGCCGTAGCCGTCATTGCCGGAGAAGGTGTTCTGCGGGATTACCGAGCGCAGCGAACCGCCGATCACGTTGCCGTGCGCGTTGCCGCTGATCAGCACGCCATCGCCGCCGTTGGCCAGCACCGCGTTGCCCGTGGTCGTCAGGCCGGCGATGTCCGGCTCGACCGTGACCCCGGATGCGTTGCCCGCCAGCTGGATGCCATTGCGCCGGTTGCCGGAGAACACGTTGGTCCTGGCCAGGTTGTCGCCGCCGGTCGAGGTGATGAGCAGGCCGTCGTTCCCGTTGGGGGCGGCTCCCTTGAAGGCCAGCAGGCCGCCGAAGGTGTTGAACGTGGTGAAGCCGCGAACCCGGCCGGTCACCTCGATGCCGTTGAGGCCGTTGCCTGATGACACGTTGCCTAGCGGGATCACCCCGCCCACCTGGACGTTCGCCGAGGACCCGTCGACCAGGATCCCGTCGGAGCGGTTGCCGAGCAGCGTGGTGTTGTCCGCCCCGACGCCGAAGAAGTTGCCCTGCACGATCGTGCCGTTCGCGTTGGTGATCCGCAGCCCGTTCCCGCCGTTCCCGCTCACCACGTTGTAGTAGACGAACGGGTTGTTCACGAACTTGCAGCCCGTCAGGGCGTTGCCATTAGCGCCATCGATCCAGACGCCGTTGCCGCCGTTACCGAGCGCCGCGTCGCCGCTGGCGGTCGTCCCGATGAAGTTGCCGTTCAGGGTATTGTCGGCGGCACCGCGGCTGATCAGCACGCCGCTGCGCCCGTTGCCGGAGATCAGGTTGCCCAGCGGCGGCACCACGAACACCGGCGGCACCGTGCCCTTGCTGCCGGTCGGGTTATTCGCCTGGCCGGTGGCCGTGTCGACGTACTCTGTGCCGCCGATCTCGTTGCGCGCCGCGCTGCCGGTGATGAGGATGCCGTCGCCGCGGTTCCCGATAGCCTGCGTCCCGGCGGGGCTCGTCCCGATCCGGTTGGAGACGACGACGTCGCGCGACGACCCCGCCAGCACGATGCCGCTTCCGTAGTTGCCGGAGATCACGTTCGCGACGGTGCCCGAGACGCCCGCGGCGTTGAGCCCGATCCGGTCACTCGAGGACGTAACCGCGACGTACACTCCGTCGCCCCTGTTGCCAACGGCTCCGCCCGCGAGGTCAAGGCCGATGTAGTCGTGGTCCAGGGTGACCGCCCGCGCCCAGATCGTCACGCCGTTCCCGCCCGCGCCGTCCACTGCGACGCCGAGCAGTTCCGAGCCGGCCGCGCCTGCTGCGAACCGCAACCCGGCGTGGCCGCGGCAGTCGATCTCGACCACCGGCGACCCGCCGCTGGCGTAGCCAGGAGCCGAGGTCGCATTGATGATCACGCTCCGGAGGGCGGCGGGCAGGGCGCTGCGCAGCACGATCGTCCCGGCGACCGAGAAGCCGATCACCGCGGGCGCACGCCGCGCACCGGCGTTCGCGGCCTTGATCGCCGCCCGCAGCGTTCCTGGCCCCGAGTCGGCCAGGCTGGTGACGTCGAGATGCCGCGCGGTCACCGCGGCCACACGGGCGTGACCGGCGCTGGCTGTGCTCGTACTGGCTGCGGCCGACGTCGCCGCCGCCGTGCACGCGACCAGCCCGGCCGCGGCGGCGACCCAGGCGGCCGGCCGCGGACCCGGATCGGCAGAACGCAG
>JASHPR010000227.1 GCA_030038015.1 Streptosporangiaceae bacterium | reverse complement strand
CCGCCGCCGCTCCGCTGGCCACGCCGGCCGCCCCGTGGCTGCCGCGGCTGCCGAATTACCGCTAACCGCATTGCGCGGGAGACGGCGCGGCGGATCAATGGATGTGTGCGCTCAACGCCGAGGAGGCCGCTCACGTGAGCGGGATCGCGGGCCCCGCCGCGTCGGGTGACCCGGCCGCCGACCCGCGCCGCGGCGCGCCGTCACCCGCCGCCGCGAAGCCGTCATCCCCCTCGGGGAGGAGGCCGCCGGCCTACCGGATCGGCGGGAGGCTGCTCAGCGTGGTGGTCATCCTTGCCATCTTCGCGGGCCTCATCCCGCGGTTCGCGAGCTACCGGGATGCCTGGACCGCCGTCCAGAAGCTGAGCCCGGGCTGGTGCGTGGCCATCGCCGCAGCCACCATCATCAGCCTGGCAGCCTGTGTGTGGCCGTACCAGGCGGCCCTGCCCCGTCTCCGTTACTGGCACGGGTTCATGGAGATCCAGACGTCGACGGCGGTCTCGACCACCGTGCCGGCGGGCGGGGCGCTGGCCATCGGCTTCACCTACCGGATGTTCGGCAGCTTCGGGTTCTCGGACGTGGCCATCACCAGCGCGGTGGCGACGACCGGCATCTGGAACCTGGGGTTCAAGCTCGCGCTGCCGATCGCAGCCGTGGTCCTGATGGCGGTCACCGGGCAGCGGACCCACGGCATGGTGGGCTACGCCGCCGGCGGGGTCGTGCTCCTGGTGGCCCTGGCGGCCGCGGCGTGGCTGACCTTCCGCAACGACGCGAGCGCCCGCTGGCTCGGCCGGCTCGGCGACCGCATCGTCAACTCGCTGCTGCGCCTTGCCCGCAGGCCCCCGTCGCACCGGCTGGAGCGCGCCGTGCTGCGTTTCCGGGACCAGACCAACGACAGCGTGCGCGAGCGGGGCTGGCTGCTGACCGCCGGGGTGCTGGGCAGCCAGGTGGCGACGTTCGCGCTGGTGCTGTTCGGCGTGCGGGCAGCCGGCATCCCGGCCGGCAAGGTCAGCTTCCTGGCGGTCCTGTTGTCCTTCGCCATCGCCCGGCTGGCCGGGGCCGTCCCCATCACCCCGGGGGGCCTGGGGAGCGTGGACGCCGCGTTCACCGGCATGCTGACGGCATTCGGGGCCACCGCCAGCACCGCCCTGGCCGCCGACCTGCTGTGGCGGGCCGCCACCTACTTCCCGCCGATCTTCATCGGCGTCGTGACCTACGTCCTCTGGAAGCGCGGCCTGGACAAGGGCGCCTATGCGCGGGCTCCCGACGAAGGGCCGCCCGGGATCCCGGCCAGCGGGTGAGGGCGCTTCGATGCTGTGGCCCGTTGGCGGTCAGCTGGTCACGTCGGCGGTGGTGAACCGCGCCCACGCGAGCGAGCAGAAGATGACGATGTAGGCGCCGAACGAGAGCAGCCCGTGCCCCAGCTCGGACCAGTCAACGGGGGCCCGCAGCAGCGAGTCGAACGACAGCCACCAGTGCGTCGGCAGGTACGGGTGGATCACGTCGAGCTGCGACACGGTGTCGGCGACCTGGCTGGCCAGGGCGATCACCAGGACCGCCGCGATCGCGCCGATCGGGTGCTCGGTGAGCGTGGAGACCGCGAGCCCGACCGAGCCGAGCGCGGCCATCGCCGCCGCCAGGTAGAGGGCCACCAGCAGCAGCCGCAGCAGCCCCGCGGCCAGCGGGACCGCGGTGCCGGACAGCAGGGTCACCGGGCCGACCGGGAACAGGATCGCGCCGGCCGCCACCGCGACCGCCGCGACCAGCAGGCAGGCGCCCGCGCAGAAGGCCACGGTCGCGGTGAACTTGACCCCGAGCAGCCGCGTCCGCCCGGCGGGCACGGCGAGCAGGTAGCGCAGCGTGCCGCGGTTGGCCTCGCCGGCGATCGCGTCCCCGGCCACGATCGCCACGGCCAGCGGCAGGATCAGCGTGGACTCCACGACCAGGGAGAGGAACGCCAGGAACACACCGTTGCCGGTGACCTGGTCGAGGAAGGCCGGCTGGTTCCCGCCCCCGCCGCCGGGCTGCGAGGAGAACCTCAGCACCAAGCCGAGCACCACGGGCACCGCGGCCAGCACCGCCAGCAGCGCGAGGTTGCGCCGGCGCAGGAAGGTCAGGCTGAGCTCGGACTGCAGCAGCCGCAGCCAGCGCGCCGCGGCCGCAGCCGACTGGCCCGCCCGGCCGGGCGCGGCCTCAGCCGTTGACATCGAATCCCTCCCCGGTGAGCTCGACGAACAGGTCCTCCAGGCTGGCCCGCGGGGTCTCCAGGCCGGCCACCGGAACGCCGGCGTGCACGAGCTCGGCGCACACGGCCTCCGGCATCTGGCCGCCGAGCTGGGCGGTCACTTCCCGGCCGGCCACCGTGACGCCGGCGAGGCCGAGCCGGTCCAGCACCCGCGCGGCCAGCGCCGCCTCGCCGGTGCGGACCAGGATCCGGGCGGCCGCGCGGCCGCGCAGCTGCTCGAGCGTCCCCTGGAACACCAGCTCGCCCGCGCGCATAACGCCGACGTGCGAGCAGATCTGGTCGACCTCGGCCAGCAGGTGCGAGGAGACGAAGACCGTGGTGCCGTCCGCCGCGATCTGTTTGATCAGCGCCCGGACCTCGCGGGTGCCCTGCGGGTCGAGCCCGTTGGTCGGCTCGTCCAGGATCACCAGCTCGCGTGGCTGCAGCAGGCCGGCCGCGATGGCCAGCCGCTGCTTCATGCCCAGCGAGTACGCGCGGTAGCGCTTGCCGGCGGCGGCGAGCAGGCCCACCCGGTTCAGCGCCGTCTCGATCCTGGCCGGGGCGGTCCGCGGGCTGGCGGTGCGGTCCGCGGCGTCCAGCCTGGCCAGGTTGGCCCAGCCGGAGAGCTGCGGGTAGAACGCCGGGCCCTCGACCAGCGACCCGACCCGGGGCAGCACCGCGTTGGCGCCCGCTGGCATGGTCACGCCGAGCAGGCGCTGGCTGCCGCCGGTCGGCTGGATCAG
>JASHPR010000226.1 GCA_030038015.1 Streptosporangiaceae bacterium | reverse complement strand
TTGTCGACGATGACCAGGCCGCTGGGTACGTCCGCACGCCCGCTTCCGTGCGCGGCCGTCACCGCCCGCCAGCCGGTGCGGAGACGATCGCGAGCTGGCGGCAGAATGCGGCGATCACGTCGCTGGCCGGGCCGCTCGCGGTGAAGCCGGCGGCGAGCCGGTGGCCGCCGCCGCCCAGCGCCACGCAGGCGCGCCCGACGTCGGCCTGGCCCTTCGACCTGGCGGACACCTGCCAGCACCCGTCGTCGTCCTCCTTGAGCACGACCGCCACATCGGCCTCGTCGATCCGGCGCAGGACATCGATCACCGATTCGGCCGCCTCGAACGCCAGGCCGTGGGCTGCCCGGTCGGCCCGGGTGACCGTCGTCCACACCAGGCCGCGGCCCGCCGCAGCGGCGGGCTCGAGCCGCGCTCGCCCGAGCGCGGCTCCCAGCAGGCCGAGGAACCCGAACGGGCTGCGGTCCCACAGCTCGCGGGCCACCGCCCCGGGCTCGATGCCGGTCCGCAGCAGCAGCGCCGCCATCTCGTGCACCCGCGGCGAGGTGCTGGAGTACTTGAACGAGCCGGTGTCGGTGACCAGCCCGGCGTACAGGCCGAGCGCCATGTCCCGGGTGATGCCGACGCCCAGCCTGCCGATCAGCTCGAACGCGAGCACCGCCGTCGCGGCGGCAGCCTCGTCGATCAGGTTCACGGTGCCGAACCTGGTGTTGGACGGGTGGTGATCGAGCACGATGAGCTCCTCTGCGGCGGCCGCGCTCGGCTCGAGCACGCCGAGCCGGTCGGCGCTGGCCGCATCGAAGGTCACCATGACCTGCGGCCGCTCCGGGAACCGGTCCGGCGGGCTGAGCAGCTCGGCACCGGGCAGGAAGCGGAGGATGCGCGGGATCTCGAACGGCCGGTCACCGAACGAGGCGACGACGCGGACAGCCGCGGTGAACGGGGAAGGGGAGGCGGGCGGGGTCCGCCCTGCGGCGCCCGCCGTGCGCAGGGCGTGCGCGACCGCGAGCATCGAGCCGAGCGCGTCCCCGTCCGGCCGGACGTGGCAGGCCAGGCAGATCTCGGTCGCGCCGCCGAGCGCCTTGATGGCCCGGGCCCACTCTGCCTCCAACTCCGTGTGCTCGGCTGTCACGACCGTGAGTATCTCGCGCTGCCGTCGCCGGCCGCCGGGTAATCGCCTACCTGCGGGGGCTCCGCCCCCCGCACACCCCCCGGAAAACCCCTGCCTGCGGGGGGCTCCGCCCCTCCGCCAGCCGCCGGGCTCGCGTACGTCGGGTCAGGCACGGCCCGGTCGGTGCGCCCCGGGCTGCGGGTAGCTGCCGAGCGGGCCGCCCCCGGCGGCCGCGTCGCCCTCGTCGTCCGGTTCCCCGGCTGGCTCGGCGCGGACCCGGTAGGGGTCCGGGTCGCCGGCAGGCTCCGCGCCCGCCCTGGCCGCCGCGATCTCCGCGTCGGCCACCCGGGCCCTGGCCACGAGCTCCTCGATGTTCCGCGCCGTGTCGGGCACCGTATCCGGTTTGAACGTGATCGACGGGGTGTGCTTCACCCCGGTCTGCCTGCCCACCTCGGACCGGATCAAGCCGGCCGCGCTGGCCAGTGCCGCGGCCGACGCGGCACGTTCTTCCTCCGAGCCGTAGACCGTGTAGAACACCGTCGCCTCGCGCAGGTCGCCGGTCACCCGGGCCTCGGTCACGGTGACGAATCCGAGCCGGGGGTCCTTGATCCGTCGCTCCAGCATCTCGGCGACGATCTGCGCGATCGCCTCGCCCAGCTTGCGCGCCCGGGCCGTGTCCGCCATGGCTGGCTCACTCCTCCTCGCTGAACAGCCGCTGCCTCGCGGACAGCAGCTCGATGTCGGGGCGTGCGGCGACGAAATGCTCGCACGCCTCGAGGACCTCGACCGCCCGGGCGGCCGTCGGCGCCGCTACCGCCACGCCGATCTCTGCTCGCCGGTACAGGTCCAGGTGACCGGTCTCGGCCACCGATGCGCCGGGGAACCGCCGGGCGACCTCGGCGATCAGTGGCCTGACCGTGGAGCGCTTCTGCTTCAGCGAACGCACGTCGCCGAGCAGCACGTCCAGGGTCAGGGCACCGACAAACAAGGTGGCTCCTCCGCCAGCGGCCTGCCGGGGATCGGGCGTCAGGTCCTTGGCTTCTCCCGCATCTCGAACGTCTCGATCACATCCCCGACGCGGATGTCGTTGTAGCCGAGGCCGATGCCGCACTCGAAGCCCTCACGGACCTCGGTGACGTCCTCCTTGAACCGGCGCAGCGACTCCACGCTGAGGTTGTCCGAGACCACAACACCGTCGCGGACCAGGCGGGCCTTGCTGTGGCGGGTGATCGTGCCCGAGCGGACGATGCAGCCGGCCACGTTGCCGACCCTCGGCACCCGGAAGATCTCCCGCACCTCGGCGGTGCCGAGCTGGGCTTCCTCGAAGACCGGCTTCAGCATGCCGCGGAGCGCCGCCTCGACCTCCTCGATCGCCTGGTAGATCACCGAGTAGTAGCGGATGTCCACGCCCTCGCGCTGGGCAAGCTCGCCGGCCCGGCCGGCCGGCCGGACGTTGAACCCGATGATCACAGCGTCGGAGGCGATGGCCAGGTTGACGTCGTCCTGGGTGATCGCGCCGACGCCGCGGGCGATGACCCGGAGCGCGACCTCCTCGCCCACGTCGAGCTGGAGCAGGGCGTCCTCGAGGGCCTCCACCGAGCCAGACACGTCGCCCTTGATGATGAGCAGCAGTTCCTCCCGCTCACCGGACTTGAGCGCCGACTCCAGGTCTTCCAGGGTGACCCTCGGCCGCCGCTGGGCGAACATCGCGGTCCGCTCCCTGGCCTCGCGCCGCTCGGCGATCTGCCTGGCCACCCGGTCGTCGTCGACGACCAGGAAGCTGTCGCCGGCGTCGGGGACGGCGGTGAGCCCGAGCACCTGCACCGGCCGGGACGGCAGGGCCTCGGTGACCTGGTCGCCGTTGTCGTCCAGCATGGCCCGCACCCGGCCGAACGCCTCGCCGCAGACGATCGAGTCGCCGACCTGGAGCGTGCCGCGCTGCACGAGCACGGTGGCAACCGGCCCGCGGCCCTTGTCCAGGTGCGCCTCGAGCGCCACCCCCTGGGCCTGCTGGTTCGGGTTGGCGCGCAGGTCGAGCTCGGCATCCGCGGTCAGCACGATCGCCTCGAGCAGGTCGTCGATGCCGGTGCCTTCCCGCGCCGAGACGTCGACGAACAGCGACTGGCCGCCGAACTCCTCGGCCACGAGCCCGTACTCGGTGAGCTGGGCCCGGACCCGCTGCGGGTCGGCCCCCTCCTTGTCGATCTTGTTGACCGCCACCACGATCGGCACGTTCGCCGCCTGGGCGTGGTTCAGCGCCTCCGTGGTCTGCGGCTTCACGCCATCGTCCGCCGCGACCACCAGCACGACCAGGTCGGTCGTCTCGGCGCCGCGGGCACGCATCGCGGTGAAGGCCTCGTGACCGGGGGTGTCGATGAAGGTGATCTTCCGTTCCTGGCCGTCGACCTTGGTGTTGACCTGATACGCGCCGATGTGCTGCGTGATCCCGCCCGCCTCGCGCGCGACCACGTTGGTGTGCCTGATCGCGTCGAGCAGCTTGGTCTTGCCGTGGTCGACATGGCCCATCACGGTCACCACCGGCGGGCGGGGCACCAGGTCGGCATCCTCGCCCTCGTCCTCGCCGAACTCGATGTCGAACGCCTCAAGCAGCTCCCTGTCCTCTTCCTCCGGGGAGACAACCTGGACGTTGTAGTTCAGCTCGGCGCCGAGCAGCTGGAGCGTCTCGTCGTTCACCGACTGGGTCGCGGTCACCATCTCGCCGAGGTGGAAGAGCACCTGCACGAGCGAGGCCGGGTTCACGCCGATCTTGTCGGCGAAGTCGCTCAGCGACGCACCGCGGGACAGCCGGATCACCTGACCGTTGCCGCGCGGGATCTGCACGCCACCGATGGACGGCGCCTGCATGTTGTCGAACTCCTGGCGCCGCTGCTTCCTCGACCTCCGGGCGCGCGCCGGCCGGCCGCCGGGCCGCCCGAACGCGCCCTGCGTGCCGCTCCTGCCCCGGCCGCCGCCAGG
>JASHPR010000225.1 GCA_030038015.1 Streptosporangiaceae bacterium | reverse complement strand
GCCGAATCTGGGCGTACGGAACTGTGCATGCCATACCGGACCTTGTTGTACATATTGGCCGGTTCTGAGCGGCGCAGGCCTCCGCAAGGCCGGCGAGGCTGAACACGGCCGTCATGCTCGCTGCGCCGGGGATCAGATCCGCGGTGCCGGCCTGGATGCCCCGGCCGGACCTTGTCAACTTCATCTGGGGTCCAAAGTCGTGACCGTAGTGCCGCTTATCCTTGCTGCTGGTTTTGTCGATCTCAGCGCTCGGGAGCCGTAGCATCTTGCCGGCGAAGTCGATTGCGACGCATGCGCCGGGGGCGGAGCACGAGACGCCGGTCAGGCCTCCGCCGGCCGGGTCGACGGTGACCGGCGCGGACCATGAGTGCCCGTTCCAGCCGAGCACCGCGCCGGCCGAGGACACCGCTATGCAGGAGGCCGCACTCGCGCATGACACGCTGGTCAGGCCCGCCGCACGGGTGAACAGGCCGCCGCCGCCCGGCGGGCTTGCCTGCACCGTCCACGCACCCCGGGTGCCCACCACGGCGCAGAAGTCCGGCCCGGCGCAGGACACGCCGGTGAGGTATCCGCCGCCGAGCGGCACGGCCGTCCAGCTGCGGCCGTCCCAGCGGAGCAGGTTCCCGCGGGCGTCCACCGCCACGCATGCCGTCGGGCTGGCGCACGACACGCCGGTGAGCTGCCCGGCCGGGTCGGCAGAGGCCGGCGCCGACCAGGAACGCCCGGTCCAGCGCAACGCGTTGCCGTTCCCGTCGACGGCCATGCAGAACCAGCGAGAGGCACACGACACCGCCTCCAGCGGGCCCCGCCGGTCAGCCCGCGATGCGGCCGACCACGCCGGCACCGACCACGACGTCCCGTTGAACGAGAACGCGTACCCGTTGGTGTCCACCGCCATGCAGAACGACGCGCCGGCGCAGGACACCGACGCAAGAATCCCGGCGATCGGGTCGATGTCGGCCACCGCCGACCCGGTCATGGCAGTACCGTTGCCGTCGACCGCGACACACAGCGAGCCAGACGCACACGACACCGAGTCGAGCACGCCAGCCCGCGGATCGACGTACGTGCCGCGCGTGTAGCACGTCCCGGCACCGCTCGTCGTGCTGCCGGGGCAGGAGATGGCGGGCATCGACCAGGACGTTCCGTGACCAATGAGGGCGTTGCCGTTCCAGTCCACGGCCACGCAGGAGGATCTGGAAGCACAGGACACGGACTCGATCCCGTCGCCGGTCGGGTCGATCTGCGCCGGACTGGACCACTTCGCGCCGTTCCAGGTGAGCACGTCGCCGCCGCTGTCGGCCAGCGCGCAGAAGCTGGCGGACACGCAGGACACCGACATCAGGCCGCCGGCGCCGCCGCCATCTGCGGACTTGTCCAGCGACCACCGGGTGCCGTTCCAGCGCACCGCTCCGCCGTTCCAGTCGGTACCGGCGCAGAAGGTGCTCGCCGGGCAGGACATCGAGCTGACACCGCCCCCGGCCGGGTCCACCGCGCGCGGCGCGGACCAGGCGGTGCCGTTCCAGGTGTAGACGTTCCCGTCCCAGTCCCCCGCCGCGCAGAAGGACGGCGAGGCGCAGGAGACGGACTGCAGCGACGACCCGGTGCGGTCGATCCTGGCCGCCGACCAGGCGGTGCCGTTCCAGGTCAGCGCGTTGCCGTCGCCGTCGACCGCCACGCAATAGGTCTCCTCCGGGCAGGACACCGAGGTCAGCCCGCTCTGGTCGATGCGGGCCGCCGTCCACCCGGCGCCATCCCAGGTCAGCGCGCGGCCCAGGGTGTCGACCGCCACGCAGAAGCCCGGGCTGGCGCAGGAGACATCGGTGAGCTCCACGGCCGCGCCCCCCGCGTCGATGGGCACCGGCCCTGACCACGCGGTGCCGTTCCAGGTCAGCGCGTTGTTGCCGGACTCGTCGACGGCCATGCAGAAGGCGGCCGCCGGGCAGGACACCGACCTGAGGTTGCCGTGCTGGGCGACCCGGCCGACGGGGGCCAGCGGTGCCCCAGACACGGCGAGCGAGCTGGTGAACGGCGCGAAGATGCGGCTGTACTCATAGCTGGTCTGCTTGACGTGGCTGCCCGCGTTGTTGTCATCCTGAAGGTCCCAGAACGACAGCTCAGCCAGCCCGCGCGCGGCCGCCCACCGTTCCACGGTCCGGGCGTCGGCGAGCGTGAACGTCTCCGCCGCGCCGAAGTCGTCCACGCCCAGGTCCTCGGTGACGCCGATCATGCCCCACAGCCGGGCCGCGGTCTTGCCCGGGTAGAGCTCATGCAGGCGGTCGTACAGCTGCAGCGCCGCGCCCTCGGTCTCGTCACCCATCTCATGGGGCAGGCTGTCGTAGTAGTCGAACGTCATCGCGTTGACGATCGCGATCTGCGCGTGGTTCGCGGCGGCATTCTGCAAGACATAGGACCCGCCCTGATCCAGGCCGGTGGTATCGGTAGGCAAGGTGTAGACGAACTGAACGGTCCGGTGCTTCTCCGCTGCCCACCGTTCCACCATCGCGATGGCCTTGTTCCGGCGGTCGATACCAGCGTCGTTGTTCAGCGAGTTCTCCTCGGTATCCAGGTCGAGGCGGGTGACATGGTAGGCGTGGATCACCTTCTCGTACTGCGCGGCGATCGCGGGCACGCTGGTGCAGCTGTCCGCCAGTTCCTCCCCCGCGCTGTCGGCCGCGCCGCCGCCGAACGACGGGACGACGTTGCCGCCTTCGGCCTGGATGGCGGCGATGCCTTCGGCGTAAGTCGGGCCCACCGGCTGCTTCGGGTCGCCGTTCCAGTCCACCGTGCACGAGCCAGGCTCCGGCGTCTGCAGGAACGCCAGCGTGACGTACTTCACGCCGGACGCCTTCGATGCCGCCGCCAGCGTGTCGCTGGCGCTGAAGTAATACGGGGCGAAGACATGCGCGGGCAGCGACCGCGCCGCCGGCGCGGCCTGCGGGACGCGCGCCGCGGTCGCCGTACAGCCGGCGACCAGCGTTCCGGCCGCGCAGGCCAGCGCGGCGACAGGCGCGAACACGCGAGTAAAAGCCACCGGCCACCCAGGGCGACAACGCAATAAGTAGGAAAGCGTCCTAAACCGGACACTCTGCCGCCGGCGCCGCGTGGTGTCAAGCCCCTTCACGACCCTGGGCGCACGACAACAGCGTGCACCTCGATTCCCATCCGGCAACGGGACGCGGTGCATCCAGGGCGGCGGAACCGGAGGCGGCGCAGGTGCGTCCAACGGGCCGTGCGGGCACGGGCAAGGTGTCGCACCGTGTCTGGCCCTGCTGCCAGCCGAGGGCCAGCTCGTCGTCTTGGAGCGCTGGTTGCCGACGGTCAGCGGCGGACGGTGAAGAACAGGTGGGTCGCATAAGGCGACTCGATGACGGCGGTGCGTTCCAGCTCGATCCTCTGGTTGCCGAGTTTTTCGAATAGCCGCTTGCCCGCGCCGAGCAGCACCGGGGCGATGTGCAGCCGCAGCTCGTCGACCAGCCCGGCGGCCAGGTACTGCTGGATCACGTTGGCGCCGCCGCCGATGCCGACGTCCTTGTCCCCGGCGGCCGCCCGGGCCTGGGCCAGGGCGCTGCCGATGCCGTCGGTGACGAAC
>JASHPR010000224.1 GCA_030038015.1 Streptosporangiaceae bacterium | reverse complement strand
GGTGCCGGGGGAACCCGGCGCCGGCCAGGCCGGCCCCGCCGCCGGCCTCGCCTCCGCTGTCGCGGCGCGGCTCGCCGTGGCCAACCCCCGGTACTTCGGGGAGCCGTGACCGGCGCGGTCAGCCCTTCAGCACCGGCCGCAGGTCGTCGAGGCGGTCGAACAGCTGCCACACGTAGGACGAGGAGCCGCGCTCCCGGTGCGGGTGCAGGCCGGCCAGGGCCGGGTCGTTCCGGTAGGAGTCGAAGGCCGCCTTGGACTCCCACTCCACCAGGATCAGCACCTGGCGCGGCGCCACGTCACCGGTCACGTTCTCGCGGAACCTGCCGAGCGCGACGACCCGGCCGCCGTGCGCGGCCACCTCGCGCGCCGACCGCCGGGAGTAGGCCAGGTACTCGTCGCGGCTGGCGACGTCGAAGAGGTTCAGTGCGTAGACAGGCCCGTCGTCGCTCACCGCTGCTCCCTCTGGGAATCTTCCCGAACGTGACGCCGCCAGGAACCGGAGCCGCCCGCGGCCGGTGTGGCGCATGGTAGCCCCTTGCAGGGGCGCCGGGCCGGGCAGCGGGAAAGGGCCCGTGCTGCCTGCTGGCCCGGATCAGCCGTGCCTGCAGCCGACCACGGCCTCACCGTCACCGGGCTGACCGGCCGGGCCGGCACCGCGACCTCGGGCGGCTCGGCCTGCAAGCCGGCACGTCGGCCCAGGCAACGCTTTCCCCAGGAGGTGTCCGCGTCTTCCCTGCCACATAAGCCACGGCGCAGCGGATAGCGCTAGCTCACCGATGGCTGCGCTTGCCGCCGTATCGGTCGCCGTATCGATCATGGAGCAGCCGGTCCCGGCAGCGCTCGCCGGCCTCATCACCCTAGGAGGGTCAAGGACATCCGTTGGGCATGTTGGCGCTCCAGGTGGTTGCGGGGCGCAATTAGCCTGGTCATCGGCTGCTGGCCCGGCAGATGCTCGCTAACGTGATCGCGTGCTCGGGACTGGCTGGACCGAGGTCGTCGCCTTGGTCGCGGCCTATGGCATCGCGGTGCTGTCGACTCCCGCGGGGATCTCCGGCGCAGTGCTGCTGCTGCCGTTCCAGGTCAGCGTGCTGGGCACGCCCAGCCCGTCGGTCACCCCGACCAACTTGCTCTACAACGTGGTCTCAACCCCGGGAGCGCTGTACCGCTACTGGCGGCAGGGGCAGACCGGCAGCCGCCTGGCCCTGGTGCTCATCGCCGGGACCACGCCCGGCGTCATCGCCGGGTCGGTCATCCGGGTCAAGGTGCTGCCCGGCCCTCGCGTCTTCGACCTAGTGGTGGCCGCGGTCCTGCTTCCGCTCGGGGCCTGGCTCGCTCTGACACAGCCCGCCCGCCCGGGCGAGGAGCCGGCCCGCCCGGTGCGGCGGATCCCGGTACCGGGCCTGATCGTCCTGGCCGCCGCGGTGGGCTGCGTCGGCGGCATCTACGGGATCGGCGGCGGCTCGATCCTGGCCCCGATCCTGATCGGATCGGGCCGGCGCGCAGTCGAGGTCGCTCCGGCCGCCCTGGCCTCCACATTCGTGACCTCGGTCGCCGGCGTGATCACCTTCACCATCCTGTCCATCAACCAGCACGCCCCAGTGGCTCCGAACTGGCCGACCGGTATCACACTGGGGGTCGGCGGCCTGGCCGGCGGCTATACCGGCGCCCGGATCCAGTCCAGGCTTCCCGATGTCCTGATCCGCCGACTGGTGGGCATCCTGGCCATGGCGATCGGAGCCCGCTACCTGGTGCCCGGCCTGGGCTGACCGCGAGCCCGGGCGGGCCTCGATGACCAGCCGGCGGACGGGCAGGATCTGTGGGGTGCTGGGACAGGCAGCGCTCAAGCTCGGAGCCCGCGTAGCCGGAGAACGGGCCGACGTCCACGCCCGCGGCGAACCCGTCCAGCGTGACGAACGGGTCTGCGGTCAGTTCCGCCATCGGCCCGCTGTGCCGCCGCGGTCACCGCTCCCGCTCGCGGCGCAGCCGCTCGATGACCTGGTCCGGGTTCTCGGTGGTGACCCTGATCATCGCGCGCATGGCGTCCGCCAGCGCCACGCGCGGGACGTCGAGGGTGACGGCGGCCGAGTCCACCCACTGGGTGAGCTGCCGGTACAGCTCGGGGCTCAGGTCCAGGGTGATCCGGACCGGCTTCGACCGGATCGCCGTCCGCCCGGCCGGGCGGGCGGGCGGCTCGCTGCGCCTGGCCGCGGCGGCGGCCATCTGCGCCCTCCGCTGCTCGCGCTGCGAGGTCATGGCCGCACCGAGCAGAGCGGAGAGCACCGCTCGATGAGGTCGTGCGCGACGTTGCGCCATACCCCGCGGCCGTGGCCTGGGATCGGCATGCCGAAGCTCTGCGCGTACACCTCCAGCCGCGGCACCGCCGTCCCCAGCACGTCGTAGCCGAGCCCCTGCAGCGCCTCCCGCGCGTCGGCCGTGCTGGTGGCGCGGGTGACGCAGCGGTTCAGCAGCACCGCCGAGCGGGTGGGCCGGTCCCGGCCTATGCTGGCCTCGCCGATCTCGTCCCGCATCGGCGTGGTGCGGTTGATCTCGATCGGGCTCGGCGCGCACGGGATCAGGACCAGGTCGGCGCAGCGCAGCGCGGACCTCGCGATGCCCACGTGGTCCTCGAGCTGCGGTGCGTCGATGATGACCACATCGTCGGCCTTGGCGATCTCGGGCACGCGCCGGTGCAGCTCGCGGGAGGGCAGGGCCACGATCCGGAACGGGAACGCCGCCTGCGGCGCCACCCCCGGGTACATGGCCGCGAGATCGGACCACTCCAGGGCACTGCCCGAAGGGTCCGCGTCCACGAGTAGCACGCTGTTTCCGGCCTCCGCGAAAACGTGCGCCAGCCAGACCGCCGATGTTGTCTTGCCCGTGCCAGGCTTGAGGTTGGCAAGGGCGAGGCGGATCCCCGTCATCACGGCAGTATTGCAGCGCACCGGGCATTCCGGAAGCGGGTCTTGGCCCTGCTAGCGGCCGGTATGCACGCTGGGACTGTCGGCTACCGGGAACGGAACGGCGCTGCCGTAGTGCAGTACTGCAGTAAGCACTGCGTTGCTGCGGCAGAAACCGGGGAGTTTTCCACAGAGTCAGAGACACCGATACGCATTCCGGACGGCGCCCGCCGAAAATTACCCACAGCCTGTGGATGGCAATGTGGAGTAAATTACATCATTGTCATCAAAGCGCCGCGTGGCCGGCCCGGCTCACCGCCGCCGGCTGGCGGGGCGCTGGCCCGTTCCCGGACGCTCTCCCGCATTCCGCTCACCCACACGCTGTCGTGCCGTCGTGGGCGCTACCGCTACCGGATCCCGTCCCAGCAGGCGCGTTCGGCGGCACCCGGGTCGTCGGCCACGGTGACGCGGTCGGAGATGAGGCCGGTGGCACGGCGGGCGGTGTCGTAGGCCGGCCACCCCGGGTCGCCACGGGTGATGAAGTCAACCCACACCCCGTGCGCCTGGCCGGCGACGGCCTGTGACGGCGCGTTGCCGATGCGCAGGCGGACGTCGTCGCGGGCGATGGTGCCGAACACGAACGGCAGTTCGGCACCGTGGCAGGCGCCGAGCCCGCCGTTGTCCCCGGGTTCCGGGTGGTCGAAGCGGTAGGTCCAGGTGTTCGCGGTTCCCCGCCCGGCCCGGGCTTCGGCCACCCGGATCGGCGGGATGCCGAAGAACCAGTCGGTGACGACGGCGGCCAGAAGGTCGCCCGGGCTGGCGCCCGGGCGGTTGGCCCGGTAGACGGCCAGGCCGTCCGCTGGCAGGCCGTACGCTCCGGCGGCGGCCTCGAGCGTGGCGTCGTCGATCAGGTCGATGGTGCCCGCCGCAACAAAGAAGAGCCGGGCTTCGTCACGGTTCGACCCGATCAGCAGGCGGACGCCGCCGCCATGGCCCTCGGCGATCGCCGGGAGGGGTGCCTGCGGCAGGACGGCGCCGTCGACGGTCGGCGCGAACGGCAGCAGGCTGAGCGCGAGCTGGCCCCACTTGGCTGGGTCGGGGGCGGTCTGCACCTCCACGACCAGGTCCGACGCGGCCTGGACGAGCCGCTGCAGCGGCACCGCCTTGATCGATTCCCGGTTCGCCGGCACACCGAGGGCGTCCGCGAGATAGCCGCCGACCATGAGCGCCTCGTCGCGGGTGATCGTGTGCGCCGCGGCGCCGCTCTGCGCGATGGCCTGGCTGAACAGGCCCTCGGCGAGCGGCATCGACAGCAGCGTCGTCACGCTCATGGCCCCGGCCGACTCGCCGGCCACGGTGACCCGGGCGGGGTCGCCGCCGAATGCCGAGATGTTGGCCTGTACCCAGCGCAGCGCCGCGAGCTGGTCGAGCAGGCCGAGGTTGGCGATGCCGTCGTCGAGGAACAGGAATCCCTCGGCGGCAAGCCGGTAGTTGACGGTCACGCACACGACGCCGTCGCGGGCGAACGCGCTGCCGTCGTACTCGCCGACCGACCCCGATCCGTTCATGAACGAGCCGCCGTGAATCCAGACGAGGACGGGCAGCCCGGTCGCGCTGGGGTCGGGCGTCCACACGTTGAGGTTCAGGCAGCCCTCACCAGGAATCACCACCTCCGGGAAGAGCGGCGCATATTGCGGCGGGTAGGTGCCCTTGGGCGCCGTCGGCCCGTAGGCGGTGGCGTCGCGCTCGCCGTCCCACGGCTGAACCGGCTGTGGCGGCCGCATCCGGTTCGCGCCGAACGGGGGAGCCGCGTACGGAATGCCGAGAAAGGCCGAGACCCCCGGTCTGGCCGTGCCACGGACGGCTCCGTCCTTAAGCTGAACGAGCGGACCCTGCGTCAGATCGGCCATGTGTTGCTCCATTGCCACGTTTGCTTGACCTGTTGCAAACTGTGTCCCGGGATGCCTGGCATGTCAAGACAAGCTCACGCCGTTGACAGGGACAGGGGCCATCGCGATGGCAGAACGCGGCCCGCGCCGGGCCACCACGCCGCTGCAGCGTCAGCTGGCCGGGGCCGCCGCGGCCCGGCCGACGGCGCTCGACGCCTTCCGCCACGCGCGCCGGACCTTCCTGGCCGGCGACCGGGTCGACATGCAGGCACTGGCCCGGGTGCTGGGCGTCGACCGGGCCACCCTCTACCGCTGGGTCGGCTCTCGCGACAAGCTGCTCGCAGAGATCCTCTGGTCACTGATCGACCGCACGATCCGCGGGCTGCGGAAGGCTCACGACGGCACCGGCGCTCCCGCCGCGGGCGGCCAGTCTCCGGCGGCAGCGATCATCACCGCGGCCGTCCGCGCGGTCATCGCCAACACCGGCATGCAGGCCTTCCTCGACCGGGAAGGCGACCTGGCGCTGCGGCTGCTGACCACCAGGGCATCCGGCTTCGAGAGCCGGCTGACCGCCCTGATCGGCGAGCTGCTCGCCGCCGAGGCCGCCGCGGGGCGGCTGCGCCCGGCCGTCCCCATGGACGACCTGCCCTACGTGCTGGTCCGCATCATGGAGTCCTGCATATGCCTGCCGCTCATCACCGGCGAGCTCCCCGACGCCGGTCGCGCCGCCAGGGTCATCAGCGCGCTCTTGCCGCCCGGCGCACCCCCGCCGCCCGGGTCACTCGCTGGCGCGGGCGCAGCCTGATGCGCCCTGATCTGCCACGCGGGCCATCGCAGGCCGATGCCGCCGGTTCCCAGTCGTTCACGGCCTTCGCCGCCTGCCGGCTTCGCCAAGGGCCGGTAACAAGGTCGCGGCCGCCTCCTCTCGTCATCGCAGACCGGGATGTGCTGTCCTGGTCGGGTGAACAGTCAATCCGCATCTGAGTTCAATGCGCTGCCGGAGGACTGGGCGTCCGATCCTGTCCTGTGTGCGGGCCTGACCGTTGACGACGAGGACGAACACGATGACCCGGTCCTGCGCTGGCCGGACGGCCGGGTGGTGGACACATGGCGCGAGGATTATCCGTACTCCGGGAAGATGACGCGTGAGGAATACGAGTACCTCAAGCGCCCGCTGCAGGTCGAGCTGGTCAAGCTGCAGAACTGGGTCAAGTCCGTCGGCGAGAACATCCTGATCGTGTTCGAGGGCCGCGACGCGGCCGGCAAGGGCGGCACGATCAAGCGGTTCACCGAGCACCTCAACCCGCGCGGCGCCACGGTGGTCGCGCTGACCAAGCCGACCGAGCGGGAACGGTCCCAGTGGTATTTCCAGCGCTACATACCCCACCTGCCCGCGGCGGGTGAGATCGTCATGTTCGACCGTTCCTGGTACAACCGGGCCGGCGTGGAGCGGGTGATGGGCTTCTGCACAGAGGCGGAGTACTGGGAGTTCATGCGGGAGGTGCCGGAGTTCGAGCGCATGCTGGTCCGCTCCGGGCTGCACCTGACGAAGTTCTGGTTCTCGGTGACACGCTCCGAGCAGCGCACGCGGTTCGTCATCCGCCGGATCGACCCGGTCCGGCAGTGGAAGCTGAGCCCGATGGACGTCGAGTCCCTGGACAAGTGGGACGCCTACACCGACGCCAAGGAGGCGATGTTCCACTACACCAACAGCGAGCACGCGCCGTGGACGGTGGTCAGGAGCAACGACAAGAAGCGGGCCAGGCTCGAGGCGATCAAGCACGTGCTGAGAAAGTTCGACTACGACAGGAAGGACGAGGACGCGATCGGGGAGCTGGACAAGGCCCTCATCGGGCCACCGTCAGTGCTGTCCGAGCACAACCCCGACCTCTTCTTCCCCCAGCTGTGACGGCCCGGCAGCGCCGCCTGGGGGCCTCAGGCGGGAGGCCGGCGTGCGCTGCGCGCCCGCGCCGGGCCGCCGGCGCCGGATCCGGCCGTTCACGGCACGTCCCGCCTCCCGGCCGTGCCGGCGATGTGCCGCATGAACAGGTCCGCTGCCTGCCCGGGGCCGTCCTCCGCGCGGATCCGCGTGCCTAGTTCGGCGGCCCGGCGGCGCATGCGCTGATCGGTGACGGCCCGGCGGATTGCTGCCGCGAGCCCCTCGGCCGTGAGCGCCGGGAACGGGATGGGGGCCGGCCCGGCGCCCAGCCCGTGCACGACCCGGGCCCAGCTGGGCTGGTCAGCCGCCAGCGGCGTGATGACGGCGGGGACGCCGCTGCGCAGCCCGGCGCCCGTTGTTCCCGCCCCGCCGTGGTGGACCACGGCGGCCATCTGCGCGAACAGCCAGGCATGCGGGATCGCGTCGGCCGCGTAGACGTTCCCGGGAAGCGCACGGCCCGTGCCGATGCCGGCCCAGCCGCTGAGCAGCACCCCGCGCTGGCCGGACAGCTCCAGCGCCCGCAGGGCCAGCCGCAGCGTGCCCTGCGGGTCACGGCTCGCCATGCTGCCGAACCCGATCGAGACCGGCGGCGGCCCGTCGTTCAGGAACCGGATCAGGCGGGCCGGGGGCTGCCATGCCGGTGCCGGGTCCAGGAACCAGTACCCGGTCACGTGCATGCGCTCGGGCCAGTCGGGAGGGCGTGGCAGCACCGCCGGGCTGTAGGCGTAGCAGACCGGCATCCCCTCCCGTTCCTGCCGCGCCACCGGGCCCCCGGCCGGCAGCCGGCGCAGCCCCAGCTGGCGCCGCAGCGCGGCGTCGTCGTGGCGGAGCAGTTGCCACACGACCTGCCCGGTCAGAGCCCAGAGTGCCCGGCCGGCGATCCGGCCGCGGTCGGCGCCCTTGCCGATCAGGAAGCTGGGAAACGCCCGGGTGGGGGTCAGCGGGAAGGGCATGGCGGCGGCGCACGGGACGCCGAGCTTCTCGGCGATGGTGTACCCGGTGATCCAGCTGTACTTGTAGATGATCGCGTCCGCGCCCTGTGCCGCCCGCCAGGCGTCCTCGCCGAGCCGGTCGGAGAAGTACCTTCGCTGCTCCAGCCCGTACCGGGCCTGGCGCAGCAGATGGCCGGAGCCGAGCGCCGAGGCCTGTGCCGCGCCGGTGATGAACGGCTGGTACGGGCGGCCCAGCGGCGCGAAGTCCACGCCGTGGTCGGCCGCGAGGCCGGCGAAGTCGGGCCGGGCGGCCACCCGGACGCTGTGGCCGTCGCGCATCAGCCGGACAGCCAGCGCCACGAATGGCTCGGTATCGCCCCGCGCGCCGATGGTGATCAGGACGATCCGCATCCGTCGCCGCCTCGCTGTCCCGGCCCGGCCGGGTTGGCTGCCCGCATGCCGCGGCCGCCTGCCGGCGGCCGGCCGCCGCGCCCGGTGGCTCTCAGCCCCTGCATCGCGATGTCCATGGCGCCGCGCGCCGCGGCCTGGACCTGGCCGGCGGTGCCGCCGTGCTCCAGGCTGACCAGCGCCGCGGCGAGGACCGCGCCCATCAGCGAGCCGATGACCGCGGCAGCGGCTGGCAGGTCAAGGGCCTCGGGATAGGCGCGGTGCAGCGCCTCGGCCAGCCTGGTTTCGGCCAGGAAGTAGCGGCGCAGGGTGGCGGCCTGCACCGCCGGGACGGACATCAGCAGGGGCAGGCGGGCCGGGGCCAGCCCGCTGGCCAGTTCCTCCCGGACGGCGCCGGCCAGCATCCGCTCCATGGCCCTGCCCAGCACGTCGGCCATCTGCTCGCCGGCCCCCCGGTGCTCGATGATGCTGACCGCCTGGTCGATGCGGCCAGACAGGTGCGGGAAGAGGACCTCGTCCTTGCTGGCGAAGTAGTTGAAGAAGGTCTTGGTCGACACGCCGGCGGCCGCCGCGATCGCGGCGACCGTGGTCTGGTCGTAACCATCCTCCGCGAACAGCCGCATGGCCGCGTCGATCAGCGCCTGCCGGGTCTGCAGGCGCTTGCGTTCCCGCAGCCCCGTCTCGCCAGCCATCGCCGGGCCCTCCCGCATTTCTTACGCTCAATAAAAAAATATATCTGATGTAAATATGGCCTGTACGTGCTCCAGGCCGCGGCCTGCACGGGCAGCGCGGCTCGACAAGCTCCCGCCCATGCTTAAACTTCCCGCATCGGTGCCTGCCAGGGCTCCCTGGTCCGCTGCTGCGGCTGGCTGGGCAGCGGTGGCAGCGCCCGGCGCACCGATCGGAAAGGGGCTGGGCTTGGACGGCTGGGCGTGCGCCGGCTTCGAGGACGTGGCGCGTGTGTTCCGGCGGCAGCTGCGGCGTACCACGGGCGGCGCAGCCGTTGCGGTCTACCACCGGGATGAGCTCGTGGTCGACCTGTGGGGCGGGTGGCGTGCCGAGGGCGAGCGGTGGCAGCGTGACACGGTCGCGATGTGCTTCAGCACGACGAAGGGGGTCACGTCGGCGGCGCTGCACCTGCTGGCCGACCGGGGCCAGATCGAGTACGACGCGCCGGTCGCGGCGTACTGGCCGCAGTTCGCGCAGGGCGGCAAGGAGCGCGTCACCGTGCGCCATGTGCTCACCCACTCGGCCGGCCTGCACCGGATGCGCACGCTTGTGGATCACGCTTACCGGATGCTCGACTGGCAGTACATGGTGGCTGCGCTCGAGCGCGCCGAGCCGGCCTATGAGCCAGGCAGCCGGCACGGCTACCACGCGCTGACCTACGGCTGGCTGGCCGGGGAGCTGGTCCGCCGGGTGTCGGGGCGGCCGATCGCGCAGTTCATCGATGACGAGATCGCCCGCCCCCTCGGCCTGGACGGGCTGTATGTCGGGTGCCCGCCCGCCCATCGCGGCCGGGTCGCGCCGCTGGCCCCCATGGCCGGCGGGCTGGGCCGCCGGCTGGGCCTGCAGCCGGGCGCGGTGATGGGCGGCCCGGTTGGCCGGATCCCTGCGCTGCTGGGGCTGCCGGTCAGCCCGCGCCGGTTCGTCAACGCGCTGCTGCCGCGCGGCATCGAGGACGTGCTGTGGGGGCCGGAGGTGATGGACGCCGAGGTCCCGGCGGCGAACGGGTTCTTCACCGCCCGGTCGCTGGCGAAGCTGTACGCGATGCTGGCCCACGGGGGCGAGGTTGGCGGTGTGCGGCTGCTTTCTCCGCAAACCATCCAGCAGATTGCCGTGGTGCACTCCCGCGGGCCCGACCTGGTCCTGGTCCTGCCGATGGGGTGGCGGCTGGGCTATCACAGCGCGTTCACGGCGCGAGGTGCGTTCGGCCACTTCGGGTTTGGCGGTTCGGGCGGGTGGGCCGACCCGCGGCGTGACCTTGCGCTGGCCATGGTGTGCAACCGTGGCGGCGGCACGCCGGCAGGCGACCTCCGCCTGGCCGAGCTCGGCGCCACCGTCATCCGCGCACCGGGCCTGCGCTGACCCGGTCGACGCAACCCGGGAGGACCTGCGGCCCGGCGGGGAGACCTTCGTCCCTGGCCGGGCGGCGCGGCGGCGGCGCACGATAGTGGCGGAGGCGATTGCCATGGCCACCACCGGCGGCCGGCGTAGTGACAGTGCCCTGGACGCTGCGCTGGACATCTTCCGTATCCGGCAGTATTTCAACGTTATTGTCCGAGCCCGCGACGTGTCGGCGGCCATCGGCAAGGATGCGCGGTTCCTGCGCACGGTCCGGCGCGGGATGCTGCCGCTGCCGTTCGACCGGCGCCCTGCGCCGGCGCGGGTCTTCGGGCCGCTGCAGGGCGCTGCCCCGCCGCCGCTGCCGGGCCGCGTCGGCGTGGTGTCCACCGGCGGCAGCGGTGCCCTCGCGTCGCTGGTCGGCGTGGCGAAGGCGCTTGAGGACAGCGGCACGCAGGTGTCGGTCTACTCGGTGTGCTCGGGCTCGGCCCTGTTCGGGTTCCCGCTCGGCGCCGGGATGTCCCCCGACGAGGTCGCCGAGCTCAGCGCCTCGGCGCGGCCCAGCGACTACATCGACATCGGGTGGCGCGAGATCGCCGCGCTCGTCCCGACGCTGGCGCGCGGCTGGAACGGCATCCTGTACGGCGACAAGCTCGAGGCGTTCTACCGCAGCCACCTCGGCGACCTCACCCTGGCCCAGCTGCGGACACCGACCTATGCCCCGGTCTGGAACGTCGAGCACAACCGCCTGGACTACCTCGGCCCGCGCACCTGCCCGGACATGCCCGTGGCGCACGCGATCCGTACCGCCGTCTCGATGCCGCTGTTCATCAAGCCGGTCGTGCGCGACGGGCTGTCCTGGTGCGACGGCGGGATCGTCGACATCTTCCCGGTGCGGCCGGTGCTCGACATCGAGCCCGCCGTAGACACCGCCGTGGCGGTCAACTGCTTCTACCCGCATGAGTTCGGTGGCGAGGACGTCACCGGCTGGAACGACAGACCGCTGAGCATCATCTCGGCCGCGTCTCAGGTGCGCACCAGCCAGCACGCGCAGCTGGCCCGCGAGCACCTCGCCAGGCTGCGCCGCCAGACCCGGACGCTCCTCGTCGAGCCGGTGCCCTACTGGAAGGTGGCCGGGACCGGCTTCTACGAGCAGTTCCTCGACAACAGCGAATGGCCGCAGTTCATGCGCGCGGGGCGCGCGGCGATGCTCGCCGGCCTGCGCAGGCCCCCCGATCAGCCGCCTGACACGAACGCCTGACACGAACGCCTGACACGAACCTGGCCTGAAACGGCGCCCGGCGGTCAGTAACTGGTGATGATGGTCGTGACCGGCAACCCAAACCGGCGCTCCGCCTGACGGGGCAGGTCGGCCCCGAGCCAGCGCGAGACGTGCCGAGGCAAGGTGGCCACGATGATCTCGTCGAACTGGCGGCCGGCGCACACCTTCTCGATGGCCTCCAGCGGGTCGGGGCTGCCCACGTCGCCCTCCACAGGCACGCCCAGCGCGGCAAGGCCGGCCAGCATCAGGCTGAGCCGCTCCCGGGCCTGAGCGGTCGCCTCCTCATCGGTAGCGGGGCGCGCGTAGCACGTCGCCCACCACCACATGCCCGGCTGGGGGAGCATCCCGCCGGCCGCCACGGGGTCATACTGGGCGGCCTTGGTGTCCGGGACGATCACGAAGAACGAGCATGGTCCGGCGCTGATCCGCTTGCGCAGCTCTTCCCGCAGCTCGGCCGCCTGCAGGGTCTGGTTCGCCACAACAAGGTATCTGCGCATGACCACCACCCGCTTCAAAGTATCCCGCGGAACCGCGCCCGTGAACCGGCCGGCGGCGCACCTGGTTCCCCCATCGCCGCTGCCAGGTCACGGTGTGCCGAGCAGATCACGTCCCGGGCCTGATCCCGCAGCCTGGCGACGTCGCGGCGGGTCAGGCCGCTGGTCTGCAGCGGGCTTCCGGCCACGACGCGCACCGGGCCGCGCCGGATCGTCTTTCGCCCCGGCGGCCAGATCCGGCGGGTGCCATGGATGGCGACCGGCACGACCGGCACCTGGCCGGCGATTGCGATGATGAAGGCGCCGTCCTTGAACTCCCTGACGGTGCCGTCCGGGGAGATCCTCCCCTCCGGGTAGGCCAGCAGCGAGTGCCCGGCCGCCAGGGCCCCGGCGGCATCGGTGTCGATCTCGCGGAAGTCGGGCGAGTCGCGGTTCACCTCGATCATCCCGATCATGCGCATCGCGGAACTGAGCACCGGGATCCGGAACAGCTCGCGCATGGCCAGGACCCGCAGCGACACCGGCAGCACCCGCAACTGCACGATCGGGTCCAGGCTGGACTGGTGGTTGGACACCACCACGCAGGGGCCGGCAGCGCTGAGGTGCTCAAGGCCTCCGCAGGCCACCCGCGCTCCCGCGGCGCGCAGCCACACCCCCGCCCACCACCGCACCACCCGGTCGGTGGCGGGCGAGTCCGCCCGGGCCGCCCCGCGGCACCACACCAGCACCGCGCCGGCCGCCGTCGCCAGCACGCCCGCGACGAACGTTGGCACCGTCCGCCAGGACGCCTGTCCGCCCTTCCGCGCCGCCCTGCGGCCGGCGGCGGGCTGACCAGCCCGCGGCCCGTCCCCGGCGCTGCCACCTCCGGCGCCCCGGCCCGCTGCCTTCAGCCGGATGCGCATCTGATTGCGTCCCATGCCGCGAGAACGTCCCCGCAGCCGGCGGGCCCGGCCGGCTCGGGCCTGGCCGGATTCGCCGTGACGCGTGGACGGGCCGTTCATGGCAGGAGTTCACGGCGGGGCGCCGCCGGGCGGTAGGGGCGGAGGTCCCCGCGCACGCCGGCCAAGGGTCGCTGTCGCTGTCCGGCACCAGGGCCCCCGGGACCGCGCCGGGCCCGCGCACCACCTCGCATGGCTACCCCGGCGCGGCCGCAGCGCGGCAGGACAGCACCACCCCGAGCGGCCAGACCGCCTGCGCCCCACTCACGAGCCGCTCCGCCAGGCCGACCTGCCCAGCGCCGGTGACCAGTTCCGCGACGAACCAGGCCAGCAGGATGAGCTGGACGGCGACGGCACCCGAGCAGACGGCCGGCCGCAGCCCCCACGGCACCGCCGCGCCCCGGCGCCACGCCCCGGCGGGCCATGCCGCCAGCCCGGCGAACCCGAGCGATGCCCAGAACGCGTGCGGGACCGAGCTGCCCCCGGGATGCTCGGGGTACGCCGCCACCAGCATGCCCGCGACCGCGCCCGCGATCAGGATCAGCCGGCCGGCTGGCGCGGCCGGCCGCAACGCTGCCCCGGTCGCGACATCGCAGACCCCGACCACGAGGAAGACCAGCGTCATGACCCACCGGTCGGTCGCGCCGACGGCCGCGAGGGCGCTGATGGTGTCCGCCACCGGGTTGTAGGACGGCGGCTGCAGCATGGCGGCAATCGTCCACCCGCCGATCAGCGCCACGGGCGACGCGGCCGACGAGACCAGGCCCCACCGCGGCACACGCCGCACCCTTCCTGGCACACGGCGTACCCTACCTACGGCAGGGGTGGCGGGACGGAACCTGAGGGTGGCTGGAACCTGAGGGTGGCTAAGGTCCCGGATCGTGGAGTCGGCCGTCCCTGGCCCCCCGGGCGCCGCGGCTGCATCCTTGATGGCATGGGCACGAACGCGTCCGATGACGTATTCGCCTGGGGCGACCGGGACCCCGGCCGTGCCATGTTCGCGGTGCAGGCCGATGGCGGGTGGCGGCCGGTGACCGCAGCGGAGTTCGCCAGCCGTGTCAGTGCGGTGGCCGCCGGCCTGGTCGCCAGTGGGATCAGGCCCGGTGACCGGGTCGGCCTGATGGCGGCGACCAGCCTGGAATGGGTCGTGTGCGATTTCGCCATCTTGGCCGCGGGGGCGGTGACCGTACCCATCTACCAGACCTCGTCCGTGGACCAGATCGACTGGCAGCTAAGTGACTCCGGCGCGGTCGCGGTGTTCGCCGGGGACGAGAAGCTCGCCGAGGCCATCCGCAGCGCCCAGCCGGCGAAGGTCGAGGCGATATGGCGGATGGACGCCGGGGGCCTGGACGCGCTGGCCCGCGCCGGGCAGGGCGCCGACGCCGCCGCGGAGGTGGCCCGCAGGCGTGCCGCGGTGACCCCGGAGACGCTGGCGACCATCGTGTATACCTCTGGCACGACGGGCCGGGCGAAGGGCTGCATGATCAGTCATGGCAACCTCACCAAGGCCGTCAGCGCGACCGTCGCGGTGCCGGGTGTGCAGGAGGAGATACTGGCCGGGGACCCCTCCAGCCTGTTCTTCCTGCCGCTGTCGCACATCCTGGCGCGCGTGGTGCTGCTGTGCCTGGTGCATGCGGGCAAGCGATCCGGGTTCCTCCCCGACCTTGACCAGCTGCCCGGGGCGATGCTCACTTTCCGGCCGACGATCCTGCTCACGGTGCCGCGCATGCTGGAGAAGGTCGCCGACGCGGCCCGCCAGCAGGCCGAAGCCGAGGGCCACCAGCGGCTGTTCGCCGCGGCCGAGGCCACAGCCGTCCGCTGGAGCCGGGCCGGGCGCCGAGCGGGCCCGTGGCTGCGGCTGCAGCACGCTTTGTACGACCGCACGGTCTACGCGCGGCTGCGCAAGGCGCTGGGCGGCCGGGTGGCCTGGGCGATCAGCGGCGGCGCGCCGCTGAGTGCGGACGTCGGGCACTTCCTGCACGGCGCGGGCATAAACGTCCTGGAGGGCTGGGGGATGACCGAGACCGTCGGCCAGGTCACCATGAACCGCCCGGCCTCGCGGCGGATCGGCTCGGTCGGCCTGCCGCTGCCCGGCTATGCGGTGCGGATCGCGGCCGATGGCGAGATCGAGGTCGAGGGCCCGGGCGTGTTCCACGGGTACTGGCAGGACCCGCAGGCCACCAGCGAGACGTTCGACGCCGGGTGGCTGCGAACCGGGGACCTCGGCCGGTTGGACGGCGACGGATTCCTCTATGTCACCGGCAGGAAAAAGGACATACTCATCACCGCCGGCGGCCAGCACGTGGTGCCGTCGGTCCTGGAAGACAAGGTCCGCGAGAACTGGCTGATCGCCGAGTGCGTCGTGGCCGGCGATCAGCGGCCCTACGTGGTCGCGCTGGTCACCCTGGATGAGGGGGCCTTCGCCCGGTGGAAGCAGCGGCAGGGCAAGCCGGCCGGCGCGACCGTCGGTGAGCTGCGCGGCGACCCGGATCTGCGCGCGGTCGTCCAGCAGGCCGTGGACCGGGCGAACGGGGCCGTGTCCCGGCCCGAGACCATCAAGCGGTTCACCATCCTGCCCGGCCCGTTCGAAATCGGCGCCGAGCTTACTCCCACCGGCAAGGTCCGCCGGGAGTACGTGCTGGCCAAGTACGCCAGCGACATCGACGCCCTGTACGCCTGACCCGGCCCCGCACCGCCGGCCGGCGGAACGGCAGCAGCTCAGCCCGCCCGCCGGCCCGTGCCGGCCGGCGGGCCTGGTGCACGCCGGCCAGATCTGCATGGGGTGCTGGCACAATGCCGTGTGCTGCCGCGTTTGCGTCAAGGATCACGGCTGAGTTGCGCGGCGTAGGAGGTCGACGTGAAGGCGCTGGTGTTCCGGCACAACGTTGCCCGTGAGGCAGCCTCGGCGATCGGCGGCCGGGTCGGCCGCCGTGCCTATGTCTCCCGCCTGGCGCCGGTCCGCATCGAGGACGTCGGCGAGCCGCCGCTCCCCGCCGCGGACTGGGTCCGCGCGGAGACGGTGTTCTCCGGCCTGTGCGGCTCCGACGTGAAGCAGATCCTGCTCAACGGCGCCCGCGACAACCCGCTCACCGCCCTGGTGTCCTTCCCGCACGTGCTGGGCCACGAGGTGGTCGGGCGCCGCGTGGACACCGGCGGCCGGGTCGTGCTCAACCCGTGGCTGTCATGCGGGCCGCGGGGCATCGACCCGCCGTGCGAAGCGTGCCAGGCGGGGCGCTACCCGTGGTGCCGCAACTTCCGCCGCGGCACCCTGCCGGCCTCGATCCACCTCGGGAACTGCGCAGCCGCCGTCGGCGCGCACGGCGAGCGGTTCGCCGCGCACGTCTCGCAGCTTTTCGCCATACCCGACGGGGTCTCCGACGAGGCGGCCGTCCTGGCCGACCCGGTCAGTGTCTCGCTGCGGTCGATCCTGCTCGCGCCGCCCCCGGACGGGCAGCCCGTCCTGGTCTACGGTTCCGGCACGCTCGCGTTCGCGGCGATCGCGCTGCTGCGCCATCTCTGGCCGTCCGCCGAGGTGTGGGCGGCGACGCGGCCCGGCACCCGGGCTGAGCTCGCAGAACGGCTCGGCGCGCACGCGGTGCTGTCCACCTCGCCGGACGCACTTGTCGCGCAGGTCGCGAGCCGCGTCGGCGCGACGCCGCTGCAGCCATGGAGCAAGCGCGACTGGCTGCAGGACGGCCCGGCCGTCGTCTACGACACCATCGGCTCGACCGAGACGGTCGAGACCTCGCTGCGGCTGCTCACCACCGGGGGCACGCTGGTCGTCTCCGGCGTCGAGCCGCCCAAGCGGTTCGAGTGGACCCCGCTCTACTTCAAGGAACTGCGGGTCATCGGCTCGAACGGCTTCGGCGTCGAGGAGGTGGGCGGCGTCGCCAAGCACGCCATGCAGCACTACTTCGACTTCATCTCCCGCGGCCTCGACCTGACCCCGGTGATCACGCACCGGTTCCCGCTCGACCGCTGGGACGAGGCGGTGCTGACCGTGAAGAACGCCCGCCGCACCGGCGCCGTCAAGGTCCTCCTCGAGCCCTCCCGCGCCTGACGGCGGGCGCCCCGCAGGCCGTCACCCGGGAGAGGCCAGCCTGGTCAGGGCCGGCGGCCACTCGCGGCGGACGGCCAGGAACGCGAGGGACGTCGCGGCTGCGAACGCGGTCAGCACGGCGGGGACGGCATGCACGCCCGCCGCCGGGCGGCCAGGCGGGGCGGGACCGTGGTGCGGCCGGCCGCCCGCGCCGCCGCCAGGGCTCCCGAGTCGTGGCGAGGCTCGGCAGCCTGATGGGGCATGCCCTCGGCAAGCGCACCGTCTTCGGCACCGGCAGCCTGGTCCGCGACGGGCTGCTCGGCCCGCGGTGGCCCAACCCGTCCGGGCGGATGCCGTGAACTTTTGCCATCCCCGGACGCGGGCATGATCTGGCCTGGCGGCCCGGGTGCCAGGAAAGGAGAGTCGTGACCGATCGGCTGCGGGTCGGTGTGGTGGGCACGGGGGTGATCGCCCAGGTGATGCACCTGCACTACCTCGAGGAGCTCGCCGGATCGTACGAGGTCGCCGCGGTCTGCGACATCGTGCCCGATCGCGCGCGGGCCTGTGCCGGGCGCTACGGCGTGGCCGCCGCCTTCACCGACTGGCGGGAGATGCTGCGCCAGCCGCTGGACGCGGTGCTGGTCCTGACGTCGGGCAGCCATGCCCCGGTCGCGGTGGCGGCCGCGCGGGCCGGGATGCATGTCCTGGTGGAGAAGCCGATGTGCTTCTCGGTGCCGGAGGGCCGGGCGATGATCGACGCGGCGCGGCAGGCCGGGGTGACGCTCATGGTCGCCTACCCCAAGCGCTACGACCCCGCCTACGCGCGCTTCCAGGACGCGGCCGGGGAACTGGCCGAGCCCCGGCTGCTGCGGGTCACCACGTTCGAGTCGCCGTTCCGGCCGTACATCGAGCACTATCCGCTGCTCCCGGCGGCGCGTCCGCCCGCGGACGTGGCCGGGCTGCTGCAGGCGGAGACCGACGCCAGCATCACCGCCGCGCTCGGTGACCAGGCCGGCGAGTTCGAGCGCCGCACGTATCACATGGTGCTGCTCGACACGCTGGTGCACGAGCTCAACACCGTCCGCGGGCTGCTCGGCGAGCCGGACCGGCTCGACTACGTCGACCTGCGCGAGCACAGCCTGACCGCCATGCTGCGCTTCGGCGACCTGCCGGTCGCCATTCACTGGATCGACCTGCCGGGCATCGCCCGCTACCAGATGGAGTTCGCGCTGTACGCGCCGGACGCCCGGGTGCGGCTGGCATTTCCCTCGCCGTTCCTGCGCAGCGAGCCCTCGCTGCTGGAGACCGAGGGCGGGGACCCGGGGACGGCGCGGTCCTGGCGCACCGAGGAGACCGTCTCCTACGAGAGCGCGTTCAAGCGCGAGCTCATCGCGTTCCACGACAGCGTGGTCAACGGCACCGAGCCGCTCACCTCCGGGCTTGACGGGCTGCGGGACATCGCGCTGTGCCAGGCGATCATCGAGAGCCACCGCGAGGGGCGGCCGGTGGACCGCCCGACCAGCGTCGGCTGAGGTTGCAGGCGGTCTGCGACGGGATGGAGGTCTCGGCCGCGCAGCGGCGGCGGGTGGCGGCCGGCGAGATAACCGCCTAGCCCCGGGACATCCGCCTGGGTAGCTAGCCGCACGGGGGCGGCGGGCGGATGTCCCGGGGCTGAGCCCTACCGGGGTGCCTGGGCAGCGGCTAGCTGCTCAGCTCCGAGAAGATCTGCTCGGCCACCGACGCCACAACATCGGAGTCGGTCACGGCTGGCTTCTCAAAGTTCTGGGAGTAGAAGTCAGCGGCCTCGACCGGGTCACTGATGCTGTTGAGCTGATCGATCAGGGACTGGCCGATCTCGTTCGAGTTGTAGAACAGGATGTCGCCAAGCTGCGTCATCATGTCCTGCTCGACGTTGCCCGTGATGATGTTCGCGTTCGGGGCCGCCGAGCTGATGGGCGTCCAGCCGATCAGGCCGCCGCCGCCGGAACCGACCGACTCCGGGTTGCCCGCGGACTCGCCGTCGACGCACGAGGCGATGCCGGCGGCAGCGGCGTCGGAGTAGCCGTTCTCCACCATGTACTGCGCAACGGCCAGCAGGTTGTTGCCGTCGGCGATGTCCTGCTGCACCGCGGAGCTCAGGCTGGCCGAGCTGCTGCTCGACGAGGACTGGCTGCTGCCCGACGACGACTGGCTGCCGGTGTTCTGCGCGGTCTGGGTCACGTCCGCGGTGTTCGATGCGGAGAGGTTGCCGCCGCCAGAGTTGATCGCGCTCGTCTGGGCGGGCCACGCCTGGTAGGTGCCGTTCAGGACCGACGCCGGGGGGTCGGTCGGCACGTTCAGCACCTGCCCAACGTAGATCAGGTTCGGGTCGCTGATCTGGGAGTTGTTCTCGCTGTAGAGATACGGCCAGTCGCTGGCGAAGCCGTAGTACTGCTGGGCGATCGCCGACAGCGTGTCCCCGGAGCGGACCGTGTAGGTGCGCGTACCCTGCTGCGTCTGCACCGTCGCGTCGAGGTGGGCCGTGGTCACCTGCGCGGTGACCGGCGCCGCGGCCGCCGCGAGGTGCTGCCCCTGCGCCGTGGCCGCCAGTGCCTGCGGCCCGGCGGCCGCGAGTGCACCCGTGACCGCAACGACTGGGGCTGCCAGGCCCGCCCGCCGGGCTACCTTCTTAACCTGCGAGGGCCGGTGGTGCCGCCCTCTCTTGCTGAACGTGCCTTTCTTGCCAGGTCCTGTTGACCTCACAAACCTGCCTAACGTCGATGCTCGCCCGGTTACTGGGCATCCTGCGCTTTTCGCCGAGCCTGACTTTTTACTCATCGGGCAGCGTGGCAGGACGATTCGCTCAGTGGGGCCGAAACGACGGTAAATAGCTCAGAGAGGCTAAGAGGGGCTCTGACCTGCATAAACACCGAGATCGCTCGACAACCCCTGCAGGGTAAGGGTTCTATGTCGAGAAGGTAAGAGCAGGACGGGTCATCGTGACTCGCATAGATAGCCCGTAAGGCCTATGCAGCCATATGAGCCATATAGCCCCCAGGTGGCCCGCCTGGCGTGCCCGCACCCGTGCCCCAACCGCTGGCCCCGTGCGCAGACCGCTGGCCGCGCCGCTGCGGCAACCGCTGGCTCCGTGCCCCAACCGCTGGCCGCGCCGATCCGCGGCGCCGGCCTGCGCGGCGGCGCGGCGCTGGCGTAGGTTGAGGCGGAGGACATCCCGGGAGGATCATGAGCCGCATCAACGATGTGGGGGGCATGCAGGGATTCCCGCTGGCGGACGTGGAACGGGACGAGCCGCCGTTCCACGCCGACTGGGAGGCGCATGTGTTCGCCATCAACGCCGCCCTGATCGGCCGCGGCGTGTACAACCTCGACGAGTTCAGGGACGCCATCGAGCGGATGCCGGTGCAGGAGTACCTGGCATCCTCTTACTACGAGCGCTGGCTCCGGGCGATCACCACGTTGCTCACGGAACGGGGCGTCCTCACCCAAGCGGACCTGTCCGGTGACTGAGCTGTTCGGCGTCGGGGACCGGGTCCGGGCGAGCCGGGTGGACCCGCCGCACCACACCAGGCTGCCCGGGTACGCGCGCGGCGCCGCCGGCACGGTCACCGGCCTGCTCGGCCGCTACCCGCTGCCGGACCTCAGGGCGAGAGGCCTCCCGGCCGAGCCCGAGCCGGTCTACGCCGTCCGCTTCGCCGCCACGGAACTGTTCGGCGAGGGCGACCACACGGTGACCGTCGACCTGTGGCAGAGCTACCTGCGCCCCGCCGCCCAGGAGCCGGACGGATGAGCGGGGACCACGCGGGGCAGGCCGCGCCGGTTGCCGCGAAGGTCCGGCGCCTCGAGGCGCTGCTGGAGCAGCGCGGCCTGGTCGATGCGAACGATCTTGAACGGGCACTCGACGCGTTCCTCGCCCGTGCCAGGCCGGCCAACGGCGCGCGCGTCGTCGCACGGGCGTGGCTCGACGACGGGTTCCGCCGGCGGCTGCTCGCCGATGCCAACGCGGCCCTGCCCGAGCTGGGCCTGTCGATGGGCGGCGGCCTGCAGGAGCAGCAGCTCACGGTGGTCGAGAACACCGAGGAGACCCATAACGTCATCGTGTGCACGCTGTGCTCGTGCTACCCGCTGGCGCTGCTGGGCCCGTCGCCGGCCTGGTATAAAAGCGAGGCGTACCGCTCCCGGGTGGTGCGCTACCCGCGGGAGGTGCTCCGCGACTTCGGCTTCGTGCTCGGGCCCGGCGTGCGGATCAGCGTGTGGGACGCGAGCGCGGAGACGAGGTACATGGTCCTGCCGCGGCGGCCGGACGGCACCGGCAACCTGGACGAACAGGCGCTGGCGGCGCTGGTCACCCGCAACGGCCTGATCGGTGTCGCCCCGGTCTGAGGCGTCAGGAATGCTTCAGGGACCATCCAGCCGACCTACAGATCGGCTTCCTAGGCTGCGAGGCAGCACGGGTGAGCTGAGCATGGAGGGCCGAGACCTTGCGTGAGAACGTCACCATCTCGTACCGGGGACGGGCCTACGAGATCGGGCGAGGAGACCACTTCTACGGGATCTGGGCTTCGGCGTCGCCGCAGCCGGAACCGGTGGAGTGGTGGCCGGATACCCCCGAGGGCTGGTCGGCTGCCTGGGCCAGGTTCACCTCGATCGAGGCGCCTGACTCGATCGTCCCGGCTGGCCACAGCCTCGCTGCCGACTCCGGCATGAGCCCGGGCATCGTCACGTCGGTCGCTCTGCTCGTCATCGGCATCATCTTCGGGATCGCCGGGCTTTTCCCCGCCTACCTCGGCGGGTCCAGCCTTGCGCAGCAGGCAGACCAGCTCGTGCCGCACCTGATCTACCTCGGCGCCTGGGCCGCCAGCGCCGCGCTGATCCTGCTCGGCGGCACCCGGGCGCGGGTCGGGGCGCTGCTCGGGACCGGCGTGAGCGTCGTCACCTTCGGCCTCTTCTTCGCCGACCTCGGTTCGGCCATCGCCGGCACGTCGTACGGCGCCGGCCTGATGCTGGCGCTCGTGAGCTGGCTCGCCTGCGCGGCCGGCACCGCGGGCGCCTTCCGGCTCCGCGCGCCCGGCCGGGCGGGCAAGCCGCGCGGCGACGAGGTCGGCCCAGTGGTCATGCTGATGCTCGCCGGGCTCGGCGCGGCCGTCGCGTTCGCCCCGTCCTGGGACAGCTACATCCTGCGCACCGCGGCCGGGGCGACGCAGTCGTTCACGGCGGGCAACGCTTTCGCGAACCCGGCGCCTGTGATCGTCGGGGATGTGGCCGCGATGGTGGCACTCGCCGCGGTGGTCGCCGTGGCCGCGCTGTGGCGCCCGATCCGGTTCGGCGCGGCGCTGCTGGCCGGCGCGATCATTCCCATGGCGGCCCAGGCCATCTCGGCCTTCGTCCAGGTCACCGGGACCACCTCGCCGAGCCTGTTCGGGATCTCACCGTCGCAGGCGGCGGCGGCCGGGCTGACGATCGACTCCGGCCTCACGCCAGTGTTCTGGATCTTCTGCGCGTTCGTGGTGGCGATGATCGCGTCGTGCGCGTGGATGCTGATGACGCCGCACGCGGCCGTGCCGGAGCCGCCACGGCCGGCCCAGCCCCCGGGCTCCCCGGCCTGGCCGGCGTTCGGGCCTGACGCCGGCTCCAGGACGGCCGAGGCGCCGGCGCTTGAGGGCGGCGAGCCCGCCGGCGCGGC
>JASHPR010000223.1 GCA_030038015.1 Streptosporangiaceae bacterium | reverse complement strand
CCTCGGCCTCAAGCGAACTGATCACGCCGCCCACGTCCGGGCCGGCCCCGCCAGGCGCCCCGGCTGCGACCGGGACGGCCGTGCCAGTGACTGGGGCGGCAGTGCCGGTGACCGGGGCGAGGGCGCCGGTGACGGGTGCCAGTGCGCCGGTGACCGGGGCCAGTGCGCCGGTGGCGGTGGCGATGACCGGGACTAGGACTAGGGCGCCGGTGATGGGGGCGAGGGCGCCGGTGGCCGTGGAGACCGCCGAGGCCAGTGCGCTGGTGACCGGGGCGAGGGTGGTGGTGGCTGGGGCTAGGGTGGCGGTGGCCGGGGCGGTGGCGCCGGTGACGAGGCCAGTCCGTCGGCGACCCGAGACGGCGTGCTGGTAGCTGCGACCGTGGGGGCGGTCGCTGGCGTGCCCGTTGCAGCTGAAACGGCGGACGTTGCGGCCGATATGGCGGCCGACGCGGCTGGACTCGCTGGATTGCCGCTCGTGGCTCCGGAGACTGCCAGCGCAGAGGTGGCGGCGGCTGCGGTGGAGTCGGCGGCCGAACCACCGGGTTGAGTCCCCGCAAGGTCGCCGGTAGCAGCCGCCGTGCCCGATGCGGCCGCCCAGGCCACGGTCGACGTCACCGCCGAGCTGACGGCGTTGGCCGATGTGGCCGATGGGGAGGCAGCAGCCGGGGCGGTCGAGGCCGTACCCGGATCGGTGCTGGTGGCTGCGGGCGTGGGAGGTGCTTGTGCCGCAGCGCCGCTGGCCGAGGCCGCCTGGGATGTGGTGGCTGCGGTGGAGGCCGCCCGGGATGTCGCGGAGGCTGCGGCGGAGGCAGCCTGGGATGCGGCGGAGGCTGCTGACGAGGCCGTCGACGTGCCAGCTGGCGATGGCGAGGTTGCTGCGTCCGCGTGCCGTGAGAACATCAGCAAAATGACCAAGATCCCGGCAGCCGCGATCGCCACCTGCACTGCTCGGCGGGCGATGTGACGCAAAGCCAGCTGCGGCATGAGCAACTCCTGCTCCGCCAGGAGTGACCGGACCAAACCGTCCTGCCCATCATTGGCTGCCGCAAATGGCGTGCGCAACCCTTTGCGGCATGGTTCATGGCCTGCTTCGTCGAACGCTTGAACGGAACATTTGTGGCCGGCCTCGCCCATGATCGCGGCCGCGGGTGAGGCAGCCGTTGGTGAGGAGGAGGATTACCGGGCGATCGTCCGCGGTAGATCCGGGTCGTGAGCAGCAGCCATTCGGCGGTGACTCAGGCTTGTGGCTGGGGCAGGGGACGACCGCCTGCCCCCTAAAATCAATCACCTAGCCGCGCCTAGCCTCACACCGCGCGTGCGGCTTGCGGCAAAGCCCGGAACCTAACCCATACTATGAAATCTATTTGAAACCTAGGGAAACTAAGCCCGAACCGGTGCGGAAGCTTCCGTGCAGGTTCTGATATCCATCGGAGACCTTTGCCGTGCCCAGCGTCGCAGAGCCCGCTAGCCACAAGGCCACGGAATCGGCCGACCCGGACGCCCGCCTTCCACGCGAGGCCGGATGGCGGCTGCCGGGATGGCTGGTCGTTGCGGTTCCGGTGGCTGCCGCCCTCGTGGTCGGCGGCTACCGGCTAGGTACCCCGTCGCTGTGGCGGGACGAGGCCTACACGCTGGAGGTGGCGCAGCGCTCGTTCGGCCAGATCTTCCGCCTGCTGCTGCACGTTGACGCGGTGCACGGCCCGTACTACCTCGGCATGCACGTGGTCGTCAGCATCCTGGGCACCTCGGAGGTCGCGCTCAGACTGCCCTCGCTGATCGCCACCAGCCTGGCCGCCGGGGCCGTGGCCAGCCTGGGCTGGCGCCTGGCGCGGCTGAGCGACCTGCCTGCTCCCTCGGTGACCGGGCTCGTGGCCGGGCTGCTCTACGTGGCCGCGCCGCAGACCACGTACTACGCGCAGGACGCGCGCCCGTACGGCCTGGTGACCCTGTTCGCGGTCGCGGCGACCTACCTGCTGATCGTCGCCGCCGGCCGTGGCGGCGCATGGTGGTGGGCCGGTTATGCGGTGGCGATCGCGCTGACCGGGATTGCGAGCCTGTTCGCGCTGCTGATCCTCGCCGCGCACGGAGTGACCCTGCTGCTGGCCAGGGGCAGGGACCGCCTGCTGCGGTGGCTCGTGGCCGCGGTGGCCGCCGTGGTGGTGCTGAGCCCGCTGATCGTCCTCGGCTATGGCCAGGACCGGACGCTCAGCTGGGTGACCCGACCCGGCGTCGGCGCGGTGACCACCATGGTGACGCTCTTCGCCGGCTCGAGGGCGCTAGTCCCGCTGCTCGCCGCGCTCGTCCTGTGCGGCATCGCCTCCGGGCTCGGCCGCCTGCGGGAGATCACGCTGGTCACGGTCGCGCTGCCCTGGCTGGTGCTGCCGCCGCTGATCCTGCTCGCCGCCTCCGCGGTCAAGCCGGTCTACGTCGAGAGGTACGTCGTCTTCTGCCAGCCGGCGCTCGCCCTGCTGTGCGCCGCCGGCCTGGCCTGGCTGGCCCGCCTGGTCGCCGTCTCGCGGGCTGGCCGCAGGAGCCCGGCACTCGCCTGGGCGGCGCCGGTGGTGGTCCTCGCGGTGCTCGCGGCCCTGCTCGCCGGGCCGCAGCGGGCCGTGCGGCTCACCTCGGCCAGGCCGGACAACCTGCGCGGCGTCTCGGCAGTGGTCGCAGCGAACGAGCGCCCCGGCGACGCGGTCTTCTACCTGCCGTCGGAAGCGCGGGTGGTGAGCATGGGCTACCCGGCGCCGTTCCGCAGGCTCCGCGACCTCGCCCTGAAGAAGTCACCGGTGGCGTCCGACAGCCTGACCGGAACCCAGGTCTGGGCGCCGGTGCTGGCCAAGCGGTTCGCCGGCGTTCACCGGGTGTGGCTCGTCCAGTGGGCCGGCCAGCTGCCGGTCAGGCCCAGCACGAAAGTCGGCCGCGAGGAACTCGTCCTGGTCCGCGGCATGCACCTGGTCCACCGGTGGACCGTGCAGTCTGTCGTCCTGAGCCTCTACGCCACCTGAGGATATTTAACAGCGGGGGTTACAGATTCTGCTGACGGCTGCCACCTGGTGCGGTGTGCCGGGCTGCGTGAGCCGGACACGGTGCTGGACGCCGGGCCGACCGCGTCGGGCTGGTAACCCAATCCCCGGGAACGCCTGATGCAGCCGGCCACCTCCGCCCGTTCCTTGGCTGGGGCTCACGGTGGCGGGAGTGCCCGTCGTCATTGCTGTTCACGGCTGTTACGGCTGTGCTAAAAGGGGCGGCTTCGCAGACAGCGCCGGCTCGCCGCGGGGGGAGCCTGGCCGCCAGGGGGCGTCGTGGCTGACCGTTACCCGGCCATCGAGGATCACGCCGTTATCGGGGACCTGCACACGGTGGCGCTGGTGGCCACCGACGGGACGATCGACTGGTGCTGTATGCCGCGGTTCGACTCGCCAGCGGTGTTCGCGTCCCTGCTGGACGCCGACCGCGGCGGCAGCTTTGCGATCCGGTCCGAGGCGGTCCGGACCAGGCAGCTGTACATGCCCGAGTCCAACGTGCCCGTGACCAGGTTCCTGGGCACTGACTCGGTGGGCGAGGTCGTGGACTTCATGGTGCCGCGCCACCGGGCGGCGGGCTGCAGCATCCCGGGCACCTGCTGGTCCGCCGGCCCGGATGTCACAGCCTTCCGGCAGCCCCCACAATGAAGGATCTTTTACCGCTTCCGGTCAGCCGTACAGCGCCTCAAGGCCGGGCCCGGGCGCGTACTTGGCCAGCTTCTCCCGGAGCCTGTTCCGGCCTCGGTGCAGCCGGGACATCACGGTCCCGATCGGCGTTCCCATCATCTCCGCGACCTCGCGGTACGGGTAGCCCTCGATGTCAGCGAGGTAGATGGCCACCCGGAAGTCCTCGGGCAGCTCGCGCAGCGCCCGCAGGATGTCGGAGTCGGCGAGCCGGTCAAGGGCCTCGGCCTCAGCCGAGCGCACGGGCGCGGCAAGCCGGTCCGCGCTGGACTGCCAGTCTTCCTGGAAATCGGCGCCCGATGCCTGAATGGGCTCGCGCCGCCGCCTCCGGTAGCCGTTGATGAACGTGTTGGCGAGGATCCGGTGCAGCCATGCCCGCAGGTTCGTGCCCGGCCGGAACTGGTGGAACGCGGCATACGCCTTGGCGATCGTCTCCTGCACCAGGTCCTCGGCGTCGGCCGGGTTCTTGGTCATGCGGAGCGCCGCCGGGTAGAGCTGGCTCATGAAGGGCACAACGTCCTGCTCGAACTGCGCCCTGCGATCCGGCGCCCGGTTCGTGGGCCTCATCATCGCTCGCTCTCTCGCTTGCTGTTCACCCAGCTCACACCCGTACTTACGGAGCTGTGCGGCAATCCGTTCACGCGTCTGTCTCCCTATAGACGCACACGATTGCCGTTACGATGCGTGTTCTGCGCAACATTGTGGTTACGCTGCGGGGGCGCTCAGGCTGCGGTCAGGATTCGGGCCGTGATCAGATCCAGCCGTGATACCACATCCGTGCAAACCAGGAGGTGTACGGCACCACCTGGGCGGCCAGCACCGGGTACATGTAGGCGAAGTCCCACAGCACCGCCAGCAGGTAGCCGCCCACGAGGACGGCGCCCAGGGTGCGCCGGGCCGGCGCGGCCCGGGCGGGGCCGATGATCAGCCCCAGGCACAGCGTGATGCCGATCACCAGGAACGGCTCGAAGGCGACCGCGTAGAAGTAGAACTCGGTCCTGTGGTCGTGCAGCGCGAACCAGAACCACGGCAGCCAGCCGGCGCCGATGCCCAGCAGGACCGCGCCGGCCCGCCAGTCCCGCCGGGCCAGCCACCACACCACGCACGTCAGGAGCATGGGAAGGGCCAGGGCCCAGATGAACGGCGTGCCGATGGCCAGCACCTCCTGCGAGCAGTTGGGCACGCCGCAGGTCCTGGGGGTCGCGTAGTAGAACGAGACCGGCCTCGTCGTCCACAGCCACAGCCACGTCCAGGGCTGCGACTTGTACGGATGCCCGGTGGTCAGGCCCAGGCCGAACTGCAGCATGTACCGGTTGTACTGGTACAGCGAGTCAAGCGCGGACCAGACCGGCGTGTTGTTGCCGTGCAGCGCCGCCCAGTTCCTGTCGTAGCCGTACGGGGACGCGAGCCACCCGCTCCACGAGGCCAGGTAGGCGGCCGCCGGCGCAAGCGCGAACGAGAGCGGCAGCCACTTGCCGTCGCGCACCAGCGCGCCCCGCCACGGCCGCGCGAAGCCAGCGGCGCGCCGGGCGCCCAGGTCCCAGGCGATCGTGAGGGCGGCGAACGCGGGCAGGTACCAGATGCCGTTCCACTTCGAGGCCACGGCACAGCCGAGGCACAGCCCGGCCGCCACCCGCCACCAGCGGATGCCCAGCCCGGGGCCCGCGTCATCCCCGGCCCCCGCGGCCACCGCTGCCGCGATCCTGGCCCGGGACCGGTCCCTGTCGATCACCAGGCAGCCGAACGCGGCGAGCACCCAGAACATCACGAAGATGTCGAGCAGCGCCGTCCGGCTCATCACCAGCTCGAGCCCGTCCAGGGCCAGCAGCAGCCCGGCCACGCAGCCGAGCAGGGTGGACCTGGTCATCCGGCGCGTGATCCTGGCGGTCATCAGGATGGCCAGCGACCCGACCAGGGCGACCGAGAACCGCCACCCGAACGGGGTCAGCCCGAACAGCCATTCCCCCACGGCGATCGCCATCTTCCCGAGCGGGGGGTGCACGACGAGCTCCCCGCCCGTGGCCAGGATGTCCGTCTTGCCCTGGACGAGCAGCGTGTCTGCGTTCGCCTTGTGGTTGATCTCCACGCCATGCTGCAGGATCCCCCATGCGTCGCCGACGTAGTACGTCTCGTCGAAGACCACGGCCCGCGGCGTGCTGAGCCGGTAGAAGCGGAGGAACGCGCCGAACGCGGTGACCAGCAGCGGCCAAACCCAGCCCCAGACCGGGCTGCCGGGGATCGGCGGGGCGAGCCGCTCCGCCAGGCCAGCCGCGCGGCTGGCCTGCCCGGCTGCCACAGGCTCGGTCTCGTACGCCCTCATCGCAGCCATGGTAGGCGCGGCCGCGCGTTACCGTGGGGCGCGAAATGGAACGCGCCGGTGAAACGTCAGGCGAAGCGGGCGGGACGCTCATGCTCGCCGCCGTGCCGATCGGCAGCCCGCGGGACGCCTCGCCGCGGCTGGCCGCCGCGCTCGGCGAGGCGCCGGTCGTGGCGGCCGAGGACACCCGCAGGCTGCGCAGGCTGGCCGGGGCGCTCGGCGTGCGCCTGGCGGGCCGGGTTGTCTCGTACTACGACGACGTCGAGGCTGCGCGGACCCCGGGGCTGCTCGCCGAGCTCAGGGCCGGGCGCGACGTGCTGCTGGTGACCGACGCCGGAATGCCAGGGATCAGCGACCCCGGCTACCGGCTGGTCGCGGCGGCCGCCGCGGCCGGGCTGCGGGTGACGGTGCTGCCGGGGCCGTCGGCGGTCACCGCGGCGCTGGCCGTCTCCGGGCTGCCGACCGACCGGTTCGTGTTCGAGGGCTTCCCGCCACGCCGGGCCGGCGAGCGGGCCCGCCGGTTCGCCGAACTGGCCGACGAGCCGCGCACGCTGGTTCTCTTCGAATCGCCGCGCAGGCTGGCCGCGACGCTGGCCGGGCTCGCCGACACGCTCGGCCCCGGGCGCCCCGCCGTGGTGTGCCGGGAGCTCACCAAGACGCACGAGGAGATCAGGCGCGGCAGCCTCGGCGAGCTGGCCGCGTGGGCGGCCGAAGGCCCGCTGGGAGAGAT
>JASHPR010000222.1 GCA_030038015.1 Streptosporangiaceae bacterium | reverse complement strand
ACTACCTCCGCAAGATCCGCGATCGCGACTAGCGGCCAGAGACGGTGCCGGGAGGCGGGCGAGCGCCGGTACCACGGCGAGCAGCGCAGCGGGGCGCGAAGCGCAGCGGGAGGTTCCGGGGGTCGTCCCCGCGGGCTAAAACAGCACGGACATGAACTGGCCGGTCTCGGTGAATCCCACTCGCCGGTATGCCGCCTGGGCCGGTTTGTTGTAGTCATTCACGTAGAGCGACACCAGCGGGGCGATCGATCGCGCCGCCTCGACCACGACGGCGGCCATCCCGGGGGCAGCCAGACCCTGGCCGCGGCACTCCGGTCGCACCCACACTCCCTGCACCTGGCACGCCTGCGGGGTGACGGCCCCGATCTCGGCTTTGAAGATCACCTGGCCGCGCTCGATCCGCGCGAACGCGCGGCCGCCGCGGATCAACTGCTCCACCCGGGCCCGATATGAGGCGCCGCCGTCCCCGATGGTCGGCGAGACGCCTACCTCCTCGGTGAACATCGCGACGCAGGCTGGCCACAAGATATCGAGCTCATCCGTCCGCACCCGCCGGACCAGTGGATCGGGCGGAACCAGTGGCGGGCCTGCCGTGACCATTACCGGCTGCACGGGACGAACCTCCCGGGCCGGTCCCCACTGCGACCGCACCAGCGCCCACAGCGCCTGCACCTCGGCGGCCGGCCCGACCACGGAGGAGCACCGCCGTCCCTGCCGCAGCGCCCGCTCCGCGAATGCCGCCACCGCATCCGGAGTGGCCGCGACGGGGACCAGGTTGGCGCCGGAATAGCACAGCGACTCCAGCCGCCCGCCGGGCGCGTGTCCCCACATCTGGGCGCCGAGCCTGCCGGGCTCCAGGCCAAGGGCCCGCACGCGAGAGGCCACGAACACGTTGGTCACCGGGTCGCGATCGCAGATGGCGAGCACCTCGCCGCGATCCCGATCATCGAGCAGCCGGATCGAGGCGGACCGCGGTTGCTTTACCCGCAACATAACGCCAGCCTACACGGGGCGATATCGGCGGAAATGCCGTCCCGGACGTGGCCTGGTGATCAGCGATTCAGCCGGCGGCCTCGCTGGCCAGGGCCAGGCTCACGGCACCGGATCCGGGACGGCCGGGCAGGTGGCGTTGACCGGCCCGGGCGCCTGCGGGAGGGCTCCGCTGGCAAGATATGCGTTCACGTAGCCCTGGACGCAGGAGTCCGGCGGATCCTCGAGCGACTGTCCGTGGTTACCGCTCCCCTCGACCACAACCATCCGCGCCGACGGCAGCCGCTTGTGTGCGTCCTGCGCGCCGGCGTACGGGGTGGCCGCGTCCAGCGTGCCCTGAAGCATCAAGATGCCGGGCAGGCCGGTACCCTTGATCTGCAACGGTTCGGCCGGCGCCTTGACCGGCCAGAACGCGCACGCGGCGTTGAACCAGGCGTTGCCCCACGCATAGAACGGGGCCGTCTTGTAGACCAGCTCGGTATCGGAGGTCCAGTAGGCCCAGCTGCGCGGCCAGCTGGCGTCCGTGCACTCCACCGCGTTGTAGACGGCGAACTCGTTCGCGCTCGTCGCGCCCCATGTTTCGTACTCGGAGATCAAACCAGCGGTCTGCCCCGAGTCCAGGTACGACGAGAGCGCCTGGGCCAGGCCCGGCCACAGCCCATCGAGGTAGGCGGCCATCACGAAGGTGTCGTCGAGCTCGTCGGGCCCGACGATCCCGTTGACCGGCTGCGCCAGCAGCTGGTTCTGGGCCCGGTAGTAGGCGGCCTGCACCTGCGCGGCGGTGCTGCCGAGCTGGTACGTGCCGTCGTAGGTGGCCACCCAGGCGAAGAACGCCTCAATATTGCGCTGGAAGGCGTAGTCCTGGTCGATGTTGTCGGTGTACCAGACGCCGGTGGGATCGACGGTGCTGTCCAGGACCATCCGGCGGACGCGGCCGGGGAAAAGGGTGGCGTACACCTGGCCGAGGTACGTAGCCGAGGAGAACCCGTAGTAGTTGATTTTCGCTACGCCGAACGCCGCACGGACGGCGTCAAGGTCGCGGGCCATATCCTGCGTGGTCATATAGGGAAGCATCCAGCCGAAGCTTTTCTCGCAGTCGCTGGCGTACATTTTCGCCCTGTTGATGAGGACCTGCTCGGCAGCGGCGTTCGCGGGGACATAATTCGGCCGCGCACCGGAGAAGAAGCCCGGATCACAGCTCAGCGCGGGCACCGACGACCCGGTGCCGCGCGGGTCGAAGCCGACGATGTCGTAGTCGGCGGCCACGCTCGGGCCGAGCCCCTGCGCCAGGTAGGCCGCCCACGGCAGCCCGCTGGCACCGGGGCCGCCCGGGTTGACCAGCATGACCCCCTGCTGCTGGCTGGACGGAGCGGTCGCGGGGACCATATCGAGCGCGAGGCTGATGTGCTGGCCGCCGGGGTCGGCGTAGTTCAGCGGCACGCTCAGCAGGGTGCAGTCGGGTATGCCCATGTCGGCCAGCTGCGCAGGGCAGGAATGCCAGTGCAGCGTGCTAGCGGTGGGGACGACCGGCCCGGCATCCTGCGTGCTCCCGGCCGCCGGAGCCGGCTGCGTGCTGGCAGCGGCCGGGCCCGTCGGCGTGGTCCCCGCGGAATCGGGCGCGGTGCAGGCGGTGACCGCGAGCAGCGCAGCCGCTACGACGGTCAGCGCCACCACCGCCCTCCGTCCCGGCACGCTTGGCCCGCCCGCGCGGGGGACCGAGGAGGATCTCACGATCACCCATCATGCCCGACGAAGCCTGATGCTCGGGCTGCCGCGCCTGCCGCCGCCGGCAGCGGCGGCGCTCGGGGGGAGCGCTCGCCCTCGGCGCGCTGGCGTTCCTCCACGGCCTTGCGGTATTCGGCGACCACCAGGGTTGATGCCGCGTCCACTGCTGTTTAGCCTCGCGGGCCACGTCAGCCTCGCTGGCGTACCTAAGTCGCCAGAATCCCCTACGCTTCCCACATCCGTCACCGGAACCAAACACGGCTGACGAACGTCTCAGTGGGGACGAATGGCGCACCGAGGGCCACCGCACGGGTCCGGCGCCATCCCCCGCGACAAGGAGGGGAGCACGGATGCTAGCCAGACACCGCCAGTCACTCATCCTGCAGGCCGTCAGGAACGACGGCAGTGCACGGGTCAGCGATCTCACCCAGCGACTCGGCGTTTCGGACATGACGATCCGTAGGGACCTCGAGGTACTCGCCAGGGATGGCCTGGTAGAGAAGGTCCACGGCGGCGCGGTCCTGCCGGGGACGCCGGCCATCCATGAGCCGGGCTTCGAGGCGAAACTCGTGCTCGAGCGGCCGGAGAAGTCTGCGATCGCCCGCGCGGCGGCGAGCATGGTCACGCCGGGTACGGCGGTCGCGCTGGCGGCCGGGACGACCACGTTTGCGCTGGCGCAGTGCCTGCTCGACGTGCCGGGGCTCACCATCGTCACCAACTCGCTGCGCGTGACGAACGTGTTCAGCGGGACGCGAGGACTGGACGGCACGGCCGACTCGGTAATACTGACCGGTGGCGTCCGCACGCCCTCGGACGCGCTGGTCGGCCCGATCGCCGACCTGACCATCCGCTCGCTGCACTTCGACCTGCTCTTCCTCGGCTGCCACGGGTTCGACACCGAGACCGGGCTCACTACGCCGAACCTCGCGGAGGCCGAGACCAACCGGACCTTTATCCGGGTCGCACGCCGGGTGGTGGTGCTGGCCGACCACACCAAGTGGGGCCTGGTGAGCCTGAGTTCGTTCGCGCGCCTGAACGAGGTCGACGTGCTCATCACCGACGATATGCTGCCGGCCGACGCCCGGGCCCAGGTGGCCGACCAGGTGGGTGAGCTCGTCCTGGCCGAGAGCATGATGGCCAGCCACGCGCACCGGCAGGCCGGATAAGGGCCTCGGCCGGGGGTTTGCCCGTAATGCTGACAGGCCGACGCGCGCCGATCGAGCGACGCGCACGCTGGCACCTCGCCAGCCGGGAACGGGGCTGCCGGGACCAGGACTGCCGGGACCGGGGCTGCCGGGACCGGGGCTGCCGGGACCGGGGCTGCCGGGACCGGGGCTGCCGGGACCGGGGCTGCCG
>JASHPR010000221.1 GCA_030038015.1 Streptosporangiaceae bacterium | reverse complement strand
GCCGGCGGAGGCGGCGCGCGGCGAGGGGTGGCTGCGCGTCGTCAGCCCGCCGGATCGCCGGCCGCTGCGGGCGCGGCTGCGCGAGGCGGCGGCGGCCGGTGAAGCCGGGCGGGCCGACTTCACCCTGGCGGGACCGGCGGGGGAGCGGAAGAGTCGCTGGTGGTGGCGGCCGGGCCCGGCCGGGCGGCTAATCGCGTGCGTGGCTGAGCTCGATGAGCACTGGCTGCGCGAGGAGAACTCGCGGCGCGAGGACCTTGCGCCGATGGCCGGGCTGGTGCGGCACGACAAGTTCCTGACTTTGACCGCGCGGGCGTTGCGCCGCAGCCGCTGCGATGGCACTTACGTGGCTGTTGTGGCCGTCAGCCTGGACGGCACCGCCGGCATGGGCAATGACGCTGGGCTCTCTGGCGGTGATGAGGTGTCGCGGGCCGTGGCCGAGCGTGTCCTCGGCGCGGTCGGTGCGCGGGGCGCCGCGACCCTCGTCGACCGAGCCGAGTTCGCGGTGCTGTGCGGTGACATGCGGGATCCCGGCGACGCGGGGATCGCCGCCAGCCGGATCCGCGAGGCCGTGGCCCGGCCACTGGAGGCCGGCGGCGCGGGTGTCCCCATCGCCGCGGTCACCGGATTCGCCCTGGCGGCGTCACCCAGCGAGACCGCCGGGGCACTGATCGCGCGTGCCTGCCTGGCGATCCGCTCCGCGAGGCCGGATCAGCCCGCGGGGCTTCCGGCGCCAGCCCGGGCGGCGGCCGCGGCGGTCAGGCCAGCGGACGGCCTTGGCGCCGGCAGCCAGGCACCGGCGGTCCTCCCTGCTGGCCGGGCGGCGAGCATGAATGCCGGGGCGGACCCTGCCGGGGCGGACCCTGCCGGGATGGTCGTGCCCCGGCTGTTCGGCATCGGCCTGACCCTGCAGTCCGCGGCCGGCCTGGCCAACGACCCGGTTGCGAGGCGGCTGCAGGAGGCCGTGGATGAGCTGGATGCCGTCATTCGCCAGGTGCGCAGGGCAGCCCTGAAGTTTCGGCACCCGGGGCAGCCGGACGGCTGGGCAGCGCGGTGAAGCGAGCCGGTCACGGCCGCAGCCCCAGGCGGACCACGGCCTCGGCCACCGAGCGCAGGCTGGCGGAGTGACTGCGGGCATGCCAGCGCAGCACCTCGAACGCCTCGTCCACCGAGATGTGCCGCTCCGCTGCCAGGACGCCCTTGGCCTGCTCGATCACGATCCGGCTGTCCAGCGCCTCGCGCAGCTGCTGGTTGACCCGGGTCTGCCGGGCCAGCTCCCAGGCATGCACCAGGTAGCTGGTGGCCATGTCCGCCAGGACCGTGGCCGCGCCCAGGTCATCCGCTGACCAGTCCCGGCGGCCGGCGCTGTACAGGTCCACGGCGCCGATGCTGTGACCCTCGTGGCGCATGGGGACCGAGGCAACGGCGGCGATGCCCGCTTCCCGGGCGGCCTTCCGGTACCGGTCCCACCCGCGCGAGGCCTCGGGCAGGTCGGCGGCGGTGACGATCATCCCGGTCAGGCACGCATCCACGCACGGCCCAGCCTGACGCGTCTCCTGCACGCGCTCCAGGCCGGCGGAACGCTCATCGCTCGCGGCCACGAAACGGACCTGGCCGGACTCCAGCACAGACACGCCCGCACCGGCGACCGCCAGCGCCTCTGTGGCCCGCGCGGCAAGATCGCTCAGCACTTCACTGATCTCGCAGCCCCGGGCGAGCGTCCGCGCGAACCCGGACACGGCGCGAGTCAGAAGTTCCTGGTCAGCCATGCTGGACGCCTTCTCGTCGGGACATCTTCATGCTTCCGCCTGGCCTCCTGCGCACGGCAGAGACCAAGGTCACGGGCCGGCGGGCCCGACGTAGTCCAGCACACCGCGGTCCTGACGGGCCCGGTGCCACGACGGCAGCCGATCCCCGGCGCATCACCGCCGCCCACCTCGCCCAGCAGCCTGGCCGGCCACCGGCAGCGTTCGTCAGCACAATCTCAGGTTGCCGCGCAGAACGTCGGCGGCGATCTGCGCGGCCGGCCGGCCCGTGGCGAAAGCCCTCGCACGGAGCAGCGCAAGGGCGTCGTTCATGGCGCAGCCGCACTGCTGCGACACCATGCCCGCCGCCTGATGGACTTCGGCCGGGAAGTCGGCCTCGCCGAACAACGGCAGCGCGGGAGCACCATCGCCGGGCCGGGATTCGTCCACGGCGGCCTGCGCCAGGGTCAGCGGCAGCGCGTCGGCGACCCGGGCGGCGGCCATGGCGGCCTCGTCGCTGATGGCGGGCCCGGTGCCGTAGGCGCAGACCGCGCCCAGGCGAGGGGGAGGCTGCAGTGGCACCGCGAGCACGGCCTGCACGCCGAGCCTGGCCACGGCCGGGCCGTACTGCGGCCACCGGTCGCACAGGGCTGTGCCCGGCACCCGGACGGTCTCGCCGCCGGCGACGGCGAGGCGCGCCGGCCCCTCCCCGAAGACGAATTCGAGGTCCTGGGCGGCACGCGCGGTCGCGTCCGAGGCGGCTATCACCCCCTCGCCCCGGTTCGTGCCGAGCAGGATGACCGTGGCGCTGTCCACGCCGATGGCCACCGCCACGGTATCCATGAAGGCGGGCCGCTGCCCGGGCTCGCCGGCCCGTCCAAGCCAGGCGCTCAGGCGGTCGGCATACTGCTCCTGCAGCCGGGCGGAGGCAAGATGGCGCGCCTGGACGCGCCGCTGCAAGGCGGCTACCCGGGTACGGACCTCGCTGAAGGACGCCGAGGGCGGCCCCGCAGGCGCCTCAAGGCGGCCGGCCGCGGCCCCTGCGCATGCGGCGCGCCTCCGGGCCTCGGCCGCCCGCTGCCGGAGCCGGGCGATCTGCGCGGGGATGTCATCGGCGGCTGGCATGCCCTCAAGCCTAAGCCGCCCCGCCGGTGAGCAGGGAGGGCCACAGAGGCGGTGCCCCGGCGGACGGCACCGGCGCCCGGCCAGGGCCGCGCCAGGGCACGCCGAGCCCAGACCGGCGCTTCCAGACCGACCAGGTGCAGGGCGCTGGACGGATCGATACGCTGGCCGTGTGTATGCACGTCCGCTGGGCATTGCGCTGCGATGAGCGAACCGGAGCCGGTCAGAAGCGAGCCCGGCGAGCCGTATGACATTGTGGCCATCGCCGCGTCCGCAGGCGGGATCACCGCTCTCGGGCACGTGCTCAGCGGCCTGCCGGACGGATTCCCGGTTCCGGTGGTCGTGGTCCAGCACCTCGACCCGCGCCACAAGACGATCATCGCCGAGGTGCTGGGGCGGCGGGCGAAACTTCCGGTCGTTCTCGCCCAGGGAGGAGAGCATGCCAAAGCGGGCAAAATTTACGTCGCCCCGCCCAACCATCATCTCCTTGTCGAAGCGAAGGGAGTGCTGGTGCTGTCCAGCAGCGAGCTGGTTCACTTCCTGCGCCCGTCTGCCGACCTGCTGTTCGAGTCGGTCGCCGCTGTCTACGGGCCGAGAGCGATCGCATGCGTGCTCACGGGCACCGGCAGCGACGGGGCGATGGGCGCTTCCGCCGTCAAGTCCAGGGGCGGCACGGTCATCGCCGAGGACCCGGCGCTCGCCGAGTTCAAGGGGATGCCGGAGGCCGCCATAGCATCCGGCGCCGTTGACTTCATCCTGCCGCTGGATGAAATCGCCACCGTGATCCGCGGGCTCGTCGAGGCGGACCGGTCGTGAATGAGCACGTGCCCGACGACACCGACAGAGGTCTTGAGGACCTGCTGGTTTTCATCCGCGACGCCCGCGGCTTCGATTTCACCGGGTACAAGCGGTCATCCCTGGCCCGGCGGATCCGCAAGCGGATGCACGAAGCGGGATCGGCGGACTATGTGGATTACCGGGACCGGCTGGAGAGCAGCGCCGAGGAATTCGGCCACCTGTTCAACACGATCCTGATCAACGTGACCGGGTTCTTCCGCGATGCGGAGACCTGGAGCTTCCTGCAGCGTGAGGTGATGCCCGAGTTGCTGGCGGACATCAATCCGGAGCGCGAGATCCGGGTATGGAGCGCCGGGTGCGCCAGTGGTGAGGAGGCGTACTCGCTGGCGATTGCCTTCTCCGAGGCGCTGGGGATCGAGGAGTGCGCGAAACGGGTGAAGATCTACGGCACCGACGTCGACGACGATGCCCTCCGTGACGCCAGGGTCGGCCTCTACTCGGCGAAGGCTCTCGAAGCGCTGCCCGCCGAGCTGAGGGGCAAGTACTTCGAGCAGAACGGGACCCAGTTCGCCTTCCGGCCGGACCTGCGCCGCCGGGTGATCTTCGGCCGTCATGACATCACCCGCGACGCGCCGATCTCCCGCCTCCACCTGCTGGTCTGCCGCAATACGCTGATGTACTTCAACGTCGAGACCCAGTCACAGGTGATCGACCGCTTCCATTTCGCGCTGCGTGAGGGCGGCTACCTGTTCCTCGGCAAGGCCGAGATGCTGCTGTCGGACGGCGACCGGTTTGAGGTCGTCAGCATGCGGCAGCGGATCTTCCGGCGCCGGCCTGGCCCTGCGCTGCCCAGGTACCAGTCGGCGCCGATCCGGCTTGACGCCGTCGGCACCCCGGAGATGCGCGAGGTCGGCCGGAGGCGCCAGCTGCGGGACCTCGCCCTCGAGGCGGCCCCGTACGCCGCCATCGGCCTCGACGCCGACGGCGACGTGGTCCTCATCAACGCGCAGATGCGGAACATGTTCGGGATCACCGCCCGCGACATCGGCCGCCAGTTCCATGACCTGGAGATCTCCTACCGGCCGGTCGAGCTGCGGTCGCTGATCGAGCGTGCCACCGCCGAGCACAGGGCGGTGCGCGTCAACGCCGTCGAACGGCAGGTCAGCCCTGGCGAAGCCCAGTACCTGGACATCACCATCCAGCCACTGTGGGCCAGCGATGGGCTCAGCGCCGGGGTGGTGATGGTGTTCACCGATGCCACGCTCACCACCCGGCTGCAGCTCGAGGTCAAGCGCAACCGGGAGGAGCTGGACACCGCGCACGAGGAACTCCAGTCCACCAACGAGGAGCTGGAGACCACCAACGAGGAACTCCAGTCCAGCATCGAGGAGCTGGAGACCACCAACGAGGAACTCCAGTCGACCAACGAGGAGCTGGAGACCACCAACGAAGAGCTCCAGTCTGGCAACGAGGAACTCGAGACGATGAACGAGGAGATGCGGATCCGCACCGCCGAGCTCGACGAGGCGCGGACCTTCCTCGAGGGCGTCCTGTCGAGCGTGGCCGCGGGCGTGGTGGTACTCGACGCGGACCTGAGGGTCAGAAGCTGGAACAAGGGGGCAGAGGAACTCTGGGGGCTGCGCGCCGAGGAGGTGGGCATTCAGCCCTTCTTCCAGCTCGACTTCGGGCTGCCGACCGACGGGGTGCGCGGCATCGTGAACGAATGCCTCGCATCGAGCCGCCGGACGGGCCCCATCCAGGTGGCCGCGATCAACCGCATCGGCCGTACGATCACGTGCGCCGTGACGTGCTCCCCGCTGAAGCGCAACGGCGACGGGGAAGGGGCAGTGCTGCTGATGGAAGAGGTCTACCGGGACTGACGCGGAGATAAGGCGGTCCTCTTCAGGAACACGCCGCGGTGATCGCGTCGCTCACGCTGCCCAGGTGGCGGGCACCCTCGGGCCCGGTCTCGAGCCGGTCAATCAGGTAGACGAACACCAGCCGGTGCGCCGGGTCGGCCCAGGCGATGCAGCAGTTGCTGCCGTTGTGGCCGAACGCCTGCGGGCTGCTGAGCCGGCCCATCGGGCGGGGAGCACCGGGATCCGGGACCGGGCCGCCGAGCTGGAAGCCCTGGGACCAGCGGATCGGCAGCCCGAGGAAGCGGTCGGTCTCACCGTCGCTCGATGGCTGCCTGGCCTGCTCGATCGTCGCCGCGTCCAGCACCCTGGCCCCGCCGAGCTCACCCCCGCGCGCCAGCGCATCCAGGGCCGCGCTGCACGCAACGGCCAGGCCGGAGCGGTGCTGCAGCACCTGCCGGATCGTGATCAGCTCCTTGCCGCGCTGGCCGAACCCGGGCCAGTACCGGGCCACGCGGTCGTCGAGGACCAGCTCGCCGCGCTGGGCGAGCAGGTGCACCAGCAGGGCCACGAACGGCTTGCTGGCCGAGAAGATCCAGAACAGGGCGCCGTGCCCGCAGCCGACCGCGCGGTCGAGCACCACCTTCCCGTCCCGGAGCACGCAGAGCTGCGCCGTCGCCCCCCGCTTCCTGACCAGGTCCAGCGCCTGGTCCACGCCGCGGCTCGCGACGCCCGCCTGCCCGGGCCCGCACTCCGCCCAGCCACCCTCCTCAGCCGGGCCGGCCTCCCCCGCCCGGCCCGCCCGGCCGGTCATGCCCGCGCCGCGGTTCTCTGCCGCGCGGACTCGTACAGCGCGACCGTGGCGGCCATCGCGGCGTTGAGCGAGCTCGCCGTGCCCCGCATCGGGATCCTGGCCACGTCGTGGCACGCGTCGCGCCACGACGCGCTGAGGCCGGCCCTCTCGTTCCCGACCAGGAGCAGCGTGGGCTGGGTGAGGTCGACGCCGGTGATGTCGACCTCGCCAGCCTCGTCGGTGCCCACCAGGCGGAGGCCCGTGCCGCGGTCGCGGATCGCCGCCGCCCAGCCGAGCACTGCCCGGTGTGACGGGATCCGGACCACCGGCAGGGAGAACAGCGAGCCGGTGCTCGCCCGCACCGACCGGGGGTCGTACACGTCGGCCGCGTGGCCCGTGACGATCACCCCGGACGCGCCGAACGCGTCCGCGGACCGGATCACCGTGCCCAGGTTCCCCGGGCTCGCCGGGCGGTCCAGCACCACCGCGAGCATGCCAGGGCCGGCGGGGATCCTGGCCAGGTCGTCGGCGGGCAGCTCGGCGACCGCCAGCAGCTCGGGCGGGGCGTCGTCCTTCCCGCCCAGCTCGCGCATGAGCCCGGGTGCCACGGCGATCTTCGGCGCTCCGGCGGCGTCGAGCGTCTCGCGCGCCCACTGCGACGCCGCGCCCTCCGCGTCGTACAGCAGCGCGCGGATGGGCCATCCCTGGCGCACCGCGAGGGTGATTGGCCGCACCCCCTGGACCAGGAACTCGCCGCTGCGCTGGCGCTTGGCCCGGTTCCCCAGCAGCGCCGCCCACTGCTGGAATCGCGCGTTGCGGCTGGTTACCCGCATTTCTCCACCGACCAGGTCAGCGCCGGCGGATGGACCCGGGCACAGACCGGGTTGCCCTTGGCGTCGGTCAGGCGGACCCGGGCGACGAGACGGTGGCCCGGCCGCATGGCGGCCCCGACGAGGCCGGGCTCGACGTCGACGAGGCGCAGCTTGGCCCCGCGGAACAGCCGCAGCGTTCCGTCGCCTGGGACGTCACCCCAGGCCAGGCCGATGTGCCGGTCGTCGCGAACGCCGCGCACGAACGGGCCGCCGAAGTCGAGGCCGTCACCGCCGCGGCGGACGGTCACCGGCAGCTCCCAGCGGGCCGACGGCGCGTCGCCGGGTACCGGCTCAAGGGCCCGCGTGCCGGCACGGCCGGGCATGCCCAGGTAGGGCCGGCCGGCGTCATGGCCGCTGAGCGCGACGTGCACGTTCTGGTGGACCGTGCCGTCCGGGGCCGGGTGGCAGGTCAGCCCGGGCAGGTCGAACCCGTCGACCAGCACGGTCAGCGTGCCGAGCACCGGTGCCGGGCGCCGGGCTGGGCGCCGCGGCGCGGGCGGCGCCACGCTCTCGTCGTAGGCGCGCCGCAGCCAGCCGAGCACCTCCGCGTCGACCTCGCCGGGACCGGCCAAGGCGATCCGCAGGTTCATCGAGCCGGCGTTGAGGTTCCCGGCCGCGAGCAGGCGGCCCGCGTGCTGCACGCCATCGAGCCGCAGGCCGAGGTCCACCCGGCTCCTGGTCGTGGCCTGCACCGCGGCGAACGTGCGGCGGGGCGAGACCAGGCTGACGCAGGTCTTCCGGGCCTGCACCGCCACCGGGCCGAACGCGGGCACGGCGGTGAGCACCGCGTCCAGGACCGGCCGCAGCCGCGGGCGGCCGGCGTACTGCTCATCGATGAGCCGGGCCGCGTCTGGCGTGATGACGTCCGGGTGGCCGGGCCGTTCCGGCGTCCCCTCCCGCGACGTGACCGGCCCCGCCGCTACACGTTCAGGATTGTCGGTGGAAGTGCGGCGGCGCTCCGCCATGACGTTCTCCTCCCCGCGGCGGTGTCACCGTACCGCGCGAGAACGACAAAATCGACGCGGGCGGGAACCAGCGAGCAGGCGGCCGGATCAACGCGTGGATATCGTGATGGGCAGGGCGAGCCGCGGCTCGCGGAGCAGGCCGGACCGGGAGAGTGAACGCGGATGGAGACACGGCGCGAGGTGAAGCCGGGGCTTGGCGAGCTCTTCAGCGAGGAGCGTTCCGCCGATGTCGTCTGCGCGAGCCTGGCGGGCTCACCCGACCCGCGCACCCGGCGGGTGCTCGAGTCGCTGGTGCGCCACGTGCACAGCTTCATCAAGGACGTCGAGCTCACCGAGCGCGAGTGGGAGCAGGCGATCGCGTTTCTCACCGCCACCGGGCACAAGTGCGACGACACGCGGCAGGAGTTCATCCTGCTCTCCGACGTCCTCGGCGTCTCCATGCTGGTGGAGACGATCAACCACCGGGCCGCGGGCGGGGCGACCGAGTCGACCGTCACCGGCCCGTTCCACGTCGTGGACTCGCCGCCGCGCGAGCTCGGCGCCGACATCAGCCTGCCCGGCTCCGGCGAGCCGTGCCTGGTCAGCGGGCGGGTGACCGGCCCGGCCGGGGAGCCGGTCCCCGGCGCGCTGATCGACGTCTGGCACGCCGACGCCGAGGGCTTCTATGACGTGCAGCGGCCCGACCCGGCCGCGGTGGGCAGCCTGCGCGGGCTGTTCACCGCCGACGGCGAGGGCCGGTTCTGGTTCCGCACGGTCGTGCCGCGGTTCTACCCGATCCCCGTGGACGGCCCGGTGGGCCGGCTGCTGGAGGCGATGGCGCGCCACCCGTACCGCCCCGCGCACATCCACTTCATCGTCAAGGCGCCCGGCTACGCGCCGGTGACCACGCACGTGTTCGTCGAGGACAGCCCGTACCTGGACTCCGACGCGGTCTTCGGGGTCAAGGAGAGCCTGGTCCGTGCCTTTCCCTGGGTGGACGACCCGGGCCGGGCAGAGGCGCTCGGGCTGCCCAACCCGTTCCGCAGCGCCGAGTTCGATATCAGCCTCCGGGCGGACGCCGCCGCGCGTGCCTAACCGCGGGCGAGGGCCGCGCCGTTCGCCGTCGCCCACGTCGCCGCGAACGAGGCGAAGCCGTCGACGTCGGACTCCAGCACGAACAGGCCGCGCACCGGCACGGCGGCGCCCAGCTCGAGCAGCAGCGGGGTGAAATGCACGTCGACCGCGAGCTGGTGGTTGGGCGCGCCGCCCAGGAGCAGCGGGACGGCGGCCTTCCCGGCCAGGCTCCCGGTGGCAAGGCGGTCAAGGAACGCCTTCAGCAGGCCCGAGTAGGTGGCCTTGTACGTCGGGCTGGCGACCACCAGCACGTCGGCGGCAAGCACCTCGCCGACCGCGGCCGCCGCCCCGGCGTCGGCCTGGTCGAGGACCCTGGGCCCCAGCAAGGCCAGGTCCGCCTCACCGACGGTCGCGCCCTGCAGCACGTTCGCGATCTCGGCCGCGAGCGTGCGTGCCAGGCCGTGCGTGCGCGACGCCGGGCGCGGGTTGCCGACGACGGTGACGATCCGGACCGGAGCTGCCACCGGCCACCTCCCCTCTCCCCCGGTTCTCGCCTGGGCGCTCATGCCTCACGCTGGAGATGCGCCGATCCCGCGCCACACGGAGCCGGCGCGGGCGGCGGCGCCGGCTGACGCCGGCATGCCCGCCGGAGAAAAATCTACAGATATATAGGGAATGCGGGAGGCCGATCCGCGCGGGCACGGGCCGCGGTGAGATGGTTGTTGCCTCAGCCTCGCACCGAGGCCGGCACTGGTGAAGGAGTAGCGGTGACAGCGGCGCACGACGGCTTCCACCGGCAGCTGTACCAGGTTGCCCAGTCCGCGCTCTCCGGGCAGACCGCGCAGACCAGCGGCATGAAACGCCTGGAGGCGATCTCCGGCAGCAGCGTCGGGTCGAAGGACCTGTGGATGGGCCAGACGCACGTCGCCCCGTCGACGGCGTCGGCCAATCACCACCACGGGATCTCCGAGACCGGGATCTACGTCGTCAGCGGCCACCCGGAGTTCGTGTTCCTGGACGAGTCGCTGGGTGAGCCAGTCGAGCGCCGGCTGCGCACCAGCCCCGGTGACTACGTCTACGTGCCGCCGTGGGTCCCGCACCGCGAGGAGAACCCGGACCCCGACGACGAGGCGATCGTGGTCATCGCCCGCACCACCCAGGAAGCGATCGTGGTCAACCTTCCCAGTCTGACCTGGACGGGCCCGGCCGAAGCCTCCTGATCAGCCGGCCGAGCTCGTGATCACGCCGCGGCCCGGTGCCCGCTGACGCCCGGGCTGACCCCGCTGTCCTGCCGTATTGCCGTATTGATAGATAATGCCGGCTGCGGGGCACACCCGCCTTCCCGCCGCAGAAGCTTCGCGCCCTACCCCGGGCGGCGGTCCTCGCGGGCACCGCCGACCAGCCCGGCGCGGCGCAGCGCCTCGGCCATCGCGCCTCCGCCGCTTGCCCGGTCACGGTCGCGGCCGGGTGACGGCTTGCGTCGTGCCGGGCC